>DYJU01000050.1 GCA_020722985.1 Candidatus Methylomirabilis sp. | reverse complement strand
AGCCACAAGGAGTAATTAAAAAGTTCGTATATTAAAAAAAACACCTGGCGATGTCATTGCGAGGAAGCCGAAAGATGTGTATAGGAAGAAAAATAAGGGCGGATGAGGCTGACGAAGCAATCTGTCAGTTGAAAACGGAAGAAAACAAGACTAAAAGGTGTTCGGTGAAAAAGCAAGATTGCTTTGTCAGTCTCAAATAACGGGATTATAGGATGTAGAAGTTATTATTCGCCTGACTTCGCAATGACAAAATGAAAAAATTTATTGATCAATTTTGTACTACCAGTAGCTAAACTATTACAAATAATTTTCCATTACAATATAACTCTAACTATTAATATTTTTTATTTTTATAATAAACGATAAATTAGAGTCTATACAACATATCAGAATAAGTTGGTGTTGGCCATATATCAGACGGCATTATTGTTTCGAGTGTATCAATATCTTTTCTTAATTCATGATTTTTTGTAAAAATTTTATCTCTGAAATTTTTTGCTTTTTGGATAGTGTCTTCAATACTTAATGCATTGTTTAATTCATTTTCTAAATCTTCTGCTTTTTTTTTGGCAGAATTAAAGCAAACAGTGATTTTATTCAACAAATCTTCCATTTTTTCTGTGTTACCCCCACATTGTTTAGTATTAACAATAGCACTTGAAAGCAGATTAATATATTTAATAACAGATGGTAAATATTGGGTTTTAACCATTTTTAATGCTGTTTTAGATTCTATTGCTATCTGTTTTGAATATTGTTCAACGTAAATTTCAAATCGTGAATATAATTCATTTTTTGATAATACTTTATACTTTTCAAATAATTCTTTTGCTTTTTCTGTAATCATAGATAGATGAGCATCAACAGTGTTAGTTATATTAAGTAACCCTCGTTTTTCAGCTTCATTTTTCCATTCTTCTGAATAGTTATCCCCATTGAATACAATTCTACTATGATTTTTAATAGTATCCTTGATTATTTCTGTAGTTTCATTATTAATATTTTTTGCCTTTTCAAGACGGTGTGCTATTTCATCTAAAGATTCAGCAACTATGGTGTTTAAGATAAGGTTGGGTCCTGCAATTGACATTGAAGAGCCAACCATTCTGAATTCAAATTTATTTCCTGTAAAAGCAAAAGGCGAAGTCCTGTTTCTATCTGTGTTATCTTTTGGAATTGTTGGCAAAGTATCAACTCCAACTTTTAAAAATTGTTTATCTTTAATTTTGAATTTTTCTCCTTTTGCTATCTTTTCAAGAATTTCAGTGAGTTCATCACCCAAAAATATTGAGATAATAGCAGGTGGGGCTTCATTAGCACCTAATCTTAAGTCATTACCTGATGTTGCACAGGCCGCCCTCAAAATATCCTGATTTTTATCAATTGCTCTGATAAGAGCGCATAAGAAAAGTAAAAATTGCAAATTTTTATGAGGGGTATTACCAGGATCAAGCAGATTCTCACCTTCGTTAGTTATAAGTGACCAGTTGTTATGCTTTCCTGAACCATTTACACCAGCAAAAGGTTTTTCATGTAAAAGACAAACAAGACCATGTCGTAAAGCAACTTTTTGAATTATTTCCATAAGCAATTGATTATGGTCAGTTGCTATATTTACATGGGAAAAATATGGAGCAACTTCAAATTGAGCAGGAGAGACTTCATTATGTCTTGTTTTAGATGGGATTCCGACTTTCCATAGTTCTGTATCAAGGTCAGCCATAAAACTTGAAACCCTATCCTTTATAGGACCAAAATAATGGTCTTCTAATTCCTGTCCTTTGGGAGGCGGTGCTCCAAATAAAGTTCTACCACAAAGCATCAGGTCAAGGCGTTTTGTATAAAATTCTTTTTCAATTAAAAAATATTCCTGTTCAGGTCCAACCATAGGGATTACTTTTTTTACTTTTTTATTTCCTAATAACTTTAAAAGACGAACAGCCTGTATTGAGATTGCATCCATTGAACGCAGGAGTGGAATTTTTTTATCAAGTGCTTCACCGGTATATGAATAAAATGCTGTAGGGATACAAAGTGTTACATCTCCTTTTATATTTTCTTTTAAAAATGCAGGCGATGTGCAATCCCAGGCTGTATAACCACGCGCTTCAAAAGTTGCACGTAAGCCACCAGAAGGAAATGATGATGCATCAGGTTCTCCTTTAATTAAATGCTTTCCTGAAAATTCTGCAATTGCTCCGCCTTCTTTATCAGGGATTAAAAAAGCATCATGTTTTTCAGCAGTTGAACCGGTTAAAGGTTGAAACCAATGCGAATAGTGAGTTGCGCCTCTTTCAATAGCCCATTCTCTCATAGCATCTGCAACTGGATTTGCAACATCTAAGGTTAATGGTTCGCCTTCATCAATTGTTTTTAATAATTTTAAATAAATATCTTTTGTTAATCTTTTTTTCATTTCTTTTTTATTAAAAACATTAATGCCAAAAATTTTTTTGAAATCAAATTTGTTTTTCATGGTCATTTTAATGCTCCTTTCTGCCAGATGGTTTAATATATATTATAAATTATATGTAATTTATATGCTATAAAAAAATAAAAAAAAGTTAATGTATAATATTATATGGACTTTTCAAAAAGGGCTTCTCCCTGTCCAATATATTAAATTTGATAATATTAACAAGGGGCAAACAAAATGAAAAAAAAGTATTTAGAATTTCTCCAACTAATAGTATAATAGTCCAAGGATTTAGAGTTATACCGCAAGATTTATTTACAAATGATAAAATTGACTATAATTTTTAAAAATGTTAAAATAAAAAATAAATTGTTATATATTTTACCTACAACAAAAATGAAAAACATAATTTTAGAAAAAAATCCAGAGAAAATATTTAATTTTTTAAAAGTTAAATTAAAATTTGATAAAATGTTTTTATTTACCATAAAAGATGATTTAATAAATAATATAAGTCTTGATAGTATATGCGGTAATGTTAAAACTGAAAAAATTTTTTATTTTACGAAAAAAGCATTGTTGAATGTAAAGGGAACTGAATTATTTAAATTGCTCGGTATTGATTATTCTAAAAATAATATTATATATCCATTAATTTCTGATAGAAAGGATTATTTATTTTTAGTTCTGGAAAGAGAAAAGAAAAAATTTACAAAAAGTTATTTAACTAAAATTAAAAGTATTATTCCGTATATTTTTGTTTATTATTTTAGAGCCAGATATAAAAATGAGAAAAAAAGGACAGATGGTATAATAAAATCTCTTGTAGAAATGAGTTCTTTAATAGTGAGTGAAAAAAATTTAGAAGAAACATTAAATATTTTAGTTTCTGTTGTAGCAAGAGTTATGAATTATAAGATTTGTTCAATAATGCTTTATGATAAAGAAAAAGAAGAATTGGTAATAAAGGCAACGCAATCATTAAGTGAAGAATATAAAAATAAATCTAATGTAAAAATAGGTCAATCGGTAAGCGGACTTGCGGTTAAAGGGAAAAAAATTATTTCAGTTCTTGATGTGACAACAGACCCACTTTATAAATATCCCGAAATTGCAAAAAAAGAAGGATTAAAATCAATGCTTGCCGTCCCAATGACTGTAAAATCAAAAATTATAGGCGTTATCAATGTTTATACCAATGCAATACATGTTTTTTCAGATGAAGAGATAAAAATTTTATCTGCTGTTTCAAACCTTGCCGCTATAGCAATAGAAAACGCTCAATTAAAAGAAGAAACATTAAAAGCAAAAGATGCATTAGAAAACAGGAAAATAATAGATCGTGCAAAAGGAATTTTAATGACAAATAATAATTTAACAGAAGAAGAAGCATATAATATTATAAGAAAAAAAGCAATGAGTATTGCAAAACCAATGAAAGAAGTAGCATCTGCTATAATACTTAACTATGAATTAGGAAAACAAAAAGGAAAATAACTCTAAAATCGTATTAAAACTCAGGGAGCGGATTGAAGTGAGATTTTTAGAATGATAAATTCTAAATTTTAGGGAAATAGAGTAAAAATCCTTGAAACAAACCAAAGAAAATAAAAAAGGTAGGAGTAAAACTAAAACTTCAACAAAGGACAGCAGACTTATTCCGTCAACCGATTATTCATTATTGCTAAAATAATTTATTTTTATATTTTAAAAGTGAGTGCAATATGTCGTCTGATGGATGAAATAAAGTAATGGTTCAGCCATCAGGAGTAGTTTTATAAAATTTAAGCAATAGATATAAAACTTTTGAAAGTAATATTGCAAAAAAAACGAAAGGGGAGAATTGAAGGGAAAAGTATAGCATAATCTGACGAACCCCGCAGTTAAAATTTATATTGCTGCTTCAAGGAAATAAATTTTTTTATTGAATTAAAAATTTTATTTGATATAATTTTTGCAATTTAGGAAATTAATCAAAAAAACACAATGGTGTGTTTTTTTCGTCAATGATGGCGCTGATTAATGAATAAATATTACCTATAAAGAAGTAGGAGGACAAAGATGTCTTATGTAAACGATGTTTTAGAAATTGTAAAGAAAAGAAATCCTAATGAACCCGAATTTTTACAGGCAGTTACAGAAGTTTTAGAATCAATTGAAGTAGTTGTTGAAAAACACAAAAAGTATAGAGAGGCAAGAATTTTAGAACGTATGGTAGAACCAGAAAGAACAATAATTTTTAGAGTGCCCTGGTTGGATGACAAGGGTAATGTGCAGGTAAACAGGGGGTTCCGAATAGAATTCAATAGTGCAATAGGACCTTATAAAGGTGGCATTCGTTTTCATCCTTCTGTTAATCTAGGAATTTTAAAATTTTTAGGTTTTGAACAAGTATTTAAAAACTCCTTAACAACTTTACCTATGGGCGGTGGGAAAGGTGGTTCTGATTTTGACCCAAAAGGCAAATCAGATAACGAAGTAATGCGTTTCTGTCAATCATTTATGACTGAACTTAGTAAATATATAGGACCTGATACTGATGTTCCTGCTGGCGATATAGGAGTGGGTGCAAGAGAAATTGGATATTTGTTTGGTCAGTATAAAAGAATTCGTAATGAATTCACTGGAGTGCTTACCGGGAAAAAATTAAACTGGGGTGGCTCTTTAATAAGACCTGAAGCTACAGGTTATGGTTGTGTTTATTTTGCAGAAGAAATGCTTAAAACAAAAAATGATTCTATCAAAGGGAAGGTATGTCTTGTTTCAGGTTCGGGAAATGTAGCGCAATATACAGTTGAAAAAATAAATCAGTTAGGTGGAAAATGTATAACTCTGTCAGATTCAAATGGAACAATAGTTGATAAAGATGGAATAAATGAAGAAAAATTAGCCTATGTTATGGAACTTAAGAATATAAAACGTGGCAGAATAAAAGAATATGCAGAGAAATTTAAATGCGAATATTATGAAGGAAAAAGTGTATGGGATCTTGGGATAAAATGTGATTCTGCATTTCCATCTGCAACTCAGAATGAAATAAATGGAGAACAAGCAAAAAAACTTCTTGATGCTGGATGTAAATTAGTGGCAGAAGGTGCAAATATGCCTTCTACACCTGATGCAGTTAATCTATATCTTGAAAAAAAGATACTTTATGGTCCTGCAAAAGCAGCCAATGCTGGTGGCGTTGCAACATCAGGTCTTGAAATGAGCCAGAACTCACTGCGTCTTTCATGGTCACGTGAAGAAGTTGACCAGAGACTACACAACATAATGATAGCAATACACGAACAATGTGTTAAAGCAGCAAAAGAATATGGGAAGCCAGGAAATTATGTAATGGGGGCAAATATTGCCGGATTTGTAAAGGTAGCAGATGCTATGCTTGATCAGGGTGTCGTATAATATTAAAATAATTATGTTACTAAAAAAAAGGCGGGAACAATTCCCGCCTTTTTTTATTTTAAGATTTAACTTCAAAAAATTACGTAATAGTTTAATCATTTATAGTAACATGTAAAGTTTTAATATTAGTAGAAAATTCCCGAAGTTGTTATTATTTTTAAGTAGAAAGAAAAGTTAATAATGGGAAATAAGAATAACGTATGCTTAACGAAGCAATTTGGTGGTTAAAAACGAATTTCACCTATTTGGTGAATTAAACACTTTAATTGTAATAGTTTAGCCACCGGTAAAACAAAAAATTTTTTGTTCTAGCATTTTAAAGTCAGGTAAGTGATGCCATTTATCTTCAATTCTACCGTTCATTGAGCCTGACAAAGCAATCTTGCTTTTATTACGATTGCCTTCTCTTCATATTTTCTTGCGTTTTCAACTGCGAGATTACTTTCTTAAACCTCATTTGCTCTTTATTTTTCTTTTCACGCTTATCTTTCGGTTTCCTAAGAATGACATCTTCAGGTGTTTCCTTGTCAGTATTTTCACTTCTACAAATTTGCTTCTGGCGGCTGAACTATTACCTTTAATTATTACTATTATTTTATAAGTGGGAGATAACCTTTTTCAATTATTTATTAATTTATATTGCGATTCTAAAATTTAATATATTCAGGGAATTAATCACTTAGGTTATGCAATCTTTTTTCAACTGAAAGTTTAGGTGAATTTATTAGATATTATTTAATAAACTTTTTAAATAATTTTCAAACATCTTCCATTAAGGATTTAAAAAATTTTAAATTAATAGACAAAAAAATTGTTTTATAGTAATATATAAAAAAAACTATTAAGAGGTATTTATTATGAAAAGGTTATTATTACTTACTTTGCCAGTAATTATTTTGTTAACTGGAATAATAACTTTATTTGGCATATTTCAGGCAAGGTTTCAGGAAGAAAAATTATTAGATGATTTAAAAAGGCGAACAAAGGCTATAGCAGAAAGTTCGGAAATAACAGCAAGAATTGCTTTGATAAATAATGATAAAAAAACATTAAAAGATTTGTGTGAGAGTTTTCAAAAGAGAGATAGGTTTCAGGGGTGCGTAATATATGACAAAAAGGGAAAAATAGTTGCATTGACTGAACGAGTTAAAGATTTTAAAAAAGATTATTCTGTAGAAGAAACAAAAAAAATTATAAATAATGGAGAAGTAAAAGATTTTTTTTCAAAATATGAAACTAATCAATTTTATATTTATATAATACCTATTAAAAATAAAGAAAAAAGTTTAGGGGCTATTGAAATAATTTTTGACACATCATATATTTATACTCAGATAAGCGATTTCTGGAAAATAATAAGTTTACTGCTTTTTACACTGGTGCTTTTAACGATAATGATGCTTATTTTATTACAGCGACAGATATTCATATTGCCTGTTTTAAAATTAACGGATTGGTTTAAAAAATTTCAAAAAGGTGAAATAACTGATAATCCGAAAATTTCTTTTGAAGATGAATTTGGTAAGTTAATAAGTGAAGTGGAACAGGTGGCGTTGAGTTTAAGGATCGCAAGAAAAGTGGTTTCAGAAAATGCAGCGAATAAATTGTTTAAAGAAGAATTATGGACGGAGAGTAAATTAAAGGATTTAATTCAGGCAAAGATAGGGCTTGATTCATTTTTTATTGTATCAAACAGAGAACCTTATATGCATATTATAGATGAAATAACAGGGAAGGTGAAAGTTTTAAAAACTGTTGGTGGATTGGTTGCGGCTTTAGACCCTATTATTAAGGCGTCGGGTGGTATGTGGATAGCCCATGGGGCTGGTAATGCAGATAAAAAATTTGTTAATTCAAAAAATAAAATTGGGGTTCCACCGGATGATGAAAGATATATTTTAAAAAGGGTATGGCTTACCAAACAGGAAGAAGAAGGTTACTATTATGGTTTTTCAAATGAGGGACTATGGCCCCTCTGTCATGTAACTCATACACGACCTTTGTTTAAAAATACTGACTGGGAATATTATAAAAAAGTAAATGAAAAATTTGCAGAAAATATTTTAGAAGAATTGCCCAGAGGTAATTGTTTTGTTTTTATTCAGGATTATCATTTTGCTTTACTTCCTAAAATTTTAAAAGAAAAAAAGGAAGATATAACAATAGCATATTTCTGGCATATCCCATGGCCTAATCCTGAGATTTTTACCATATGTCCATATTATTCTGAAATCTTAGAAGGGTTACTTTCATGTGATTTAGTTGGTTTTCAGACACAATATAATTGTAATAATTTTTTAGAAACAGCAAATAGATTATTGGAGTCGCGAATTGATACGGAAAAGTTTTCAGTTATAAGGGGAGGAAAGCAAACGTATGTTAAAGCATTTCCTATAAGTGTGATGGATTATCCTGATGATATTGAAAAAAATTTAAATATAAAAATCAAGCAGATAAAAAATGAACTTGAATTAGAAAATATGATTATAGGAGTAGGAGTAGACAGAATAGATTATACAAAAGGGATAGTAGAACGATTGAATGCGATAGATAGGTTTTTTGAAAAATATCCTGAATATAAAAGTAAATTTGTTTTTATTCAAATAGGGGTTCCAAGCAGGATCCATATTAAAAGATACCATGACCTTATATCTGAAATAGATAATTTAGTAGAAAAGATAAATTGGAAATATTCAGAAACTAACTGGAAACCAATAATCTATTTTAAAAAGTATTTTGCCGGTGAGGATATTTTGCCATATTATCTAATGGCGGATTTATGCATAGTAAGTTCACTTCATGATGGGATGAACCTTGTTGCAAAGGAATATGTTGTTGCAAAAAAAGGAAATAAAGGGGCGCTACTTTTAAGTGTTTTTACTGGTGCTGCAAGGGAACTTATTGATGCAATACAGATAAATCCATATAACATAGAAGAATTTTCAGATGCAATAAAAAAAGCAATAGAAATGCCAGAAGAAGAAAAGATAAAAAAAATGGGAAATATGTACAAAATAATAAAAGAAAACAATGTTTATAAATGGGCAGCCAGCATAATAAATGAAATTTCAATAATAAAAAATATAAAATGAAATATTTATTTACAGAATTAAATAATATATTAAATATTTTAAAAAATAAAAATATATTTTTATTTCTTGATTATGATGGAACTTTAGTTTCAATAAAAGATACTCCAGAAAAAGCTAAAATGTCTGGTAGTGTTAGAAAAGTCTTGAAAATTCTTACTCAAAAAAAGAAAATTAAAATTGGCATAATAAGTGGTAGAGAGTTAAAAGATTTAAAAAAAATGGTTGGCATTAAAAATATAATTTGTGCAGGAAATCATGGTTTTAAAATTTCTTATTTAAATAAAATAATTTATACTAAAAGGATAAAAAAAAATATATATTTAAAATTGAAAGGATTAAAATCTAAAATTAAAAATGAATTATGTGATGAAAAAGGAATTCTTTTTGAAGATAAAAAAGAAATTTTTAGTGTTCATTATCGACTCGTTAATATAAAAAGGCAGGCAATAATAATTAAAAAAATAAAGCGCTTGATAAAAAAATATAAAAAATTTTATAGTTTAAAATATGGCAAAAAAGTTATTGAAATTTTTCCCGCAATAGATATAAATAAAGGAAAAGCGATAAAATGGATACTAAAAAAATTTAACAATAAAAGAAATTTTTATCCTGTTTATATCGGTGATGATATGACGGATGAAGATGCTTTTTCTGTATTGAAAAAAAATGGTTTAACAGTGTGTGTGGGAAACAAAAGAACAATTGCTGAGTATTTTTTAAAAAATACAAAAGAAGTTATAAATTTTTTAAAAATTATAAGGGGTTTTTATGAATGAATTTTCTGCTAATTCATCTTTTAGATTTTATACACGTTTACATCTTTCTGAACTTACAGGATATAAAGCATTTACTCTAAAAGAATTGCTAAAAATTTTAAATAAAATATCAGGTTCAAGCATTTATTATCACACTCATAGATATTTACAGCAGCACCAATATTTATCGCCAGAACCACCAAATGATTTTGCATACTGGGTTAAAGAAGGACTTGGAGAAGATAAATTGGCAGAACGACTTGCCAGTATTGATACAATACAATTTACATCAATAAGAGAATTAAGGAATGTGATTATAAATACTATACATAAATATATCAAAGAAAATCCGCAGAGCAAAAAAAGAAAGGCAAATCTGGGACAGGAATTTCATTTTATTAAATCGGTGAGTTTTGTTTTATATACAGGCTATGAAGTTTTTAATCTAAAAGAATTTTGTGAAGTTTTATCAAAAATAACAGTAGATTCCATTTATTATCATATTTTTGAGTCAAGATTAAGATTGGAAAGAGGTAAAAATGATTTTTCAAACTGGTTTGAAAATTCTCTTTTTGAAAAAAATCTGGCTGAAGAAATAGAAAGATTGGATCCATACACCCATACCATGGAAGAATTAAGAAATACTATTATTAAAATAATAAAAAAAAGGATAAAAGATGATCAAAATTGATGATTATATACCTGTTGTTGGACAGGCGGTTATAGATGACTTAAAAAGAGTTTCGGAAAAGTTAAAAGATAAAAAAATTAAAAATATTAATTCAACACCTGTTGGAGGTGGTGTTGCAGAGATTTTAAGCAGGTTAGTTCCGCTTTTAAATGAATTAGGAGTTTTAACTTACTGGGATGTAATTAAAGGGGGTAAAAGTTTTTTTGAAGTTACCAAAAAGTTTCACAATGCTATTCATGGAAAGAAAGAAGAAATAAACAAAAAAGATTTTGAGATTTTTTTAGAAGTTAGTGAAGAAAATATATCGCAGATGCTGGTTGATGAAGATATAATATTTATTCATGATCCGCAACCAATTGCTCTTATAAAAAAGAAAAAAGATAACAGGTGGATATGGCGCTGTCATATAGATGCATCTAATCCTGATAAAAAAGTTTGGAATTTTTTAAAAAAATTTATAATAAATTATGATGCTGCAGTTTTTTCTGCACCTGCTTTTTCATCACCATTACCAATAAGGCAATTTTTAATATCGCCATCAATAGACCCTTTAAGTGATAAAAACAGGGAACTTTCAAAAGAAGAAATTAATGCAGTTTTAAAAAAATATGGAATTTTAAAGGACAAACCTTTAATAACCCAGATATCCAGGTTTGACAGATTAAAAGATCCAATAGGTGTTATAGAAGTTTATAAAAAAGTTAAAAAAAATATTGATTGCAGATTATTACTTGCAGGAGGAACGGCAGTTGATGATCCTGAAGGTATGGAAGTTTATAATGAAGTTCTTGAAAAAACTAAACATGATAAAGATATAATTGTTTTAAATATGCAACATAATGACCTTGAAATAAATGCTTTGCAGAGAGCATCAGATATTATTTTACAAAAATCAATAAAAGAAGGGTTTGGATTAACAGTAACAGAAGCTTTATGGAAGGCAAAACCGGTTGTTGCTTCAAATGTTGGAGGGATATCTTTACAGATCACTCACAAATACTCAGGACTTTTATGCTATTCTATAGATGGTGCTGCATTTGCTGTAAAACAAATTTTAAATAATCCCAAATATGGAGAAAAATTAGGGCAAAATGGAAGGGAACATGTGAGAAATAATTTTTTAATTACAAGACATCTTAAAGAATATATGCTGTTATTTTTATCCCTTTATTATAAGGGAGATATTAATAATATCTAATACTTTCTGAATTTAATTTTGTTTAAAAATTTAAAAATTTCTTCTTTTTTAAAAAAACAAGAACCATAATGCATCAAATTTGCACCAGAACAAGCCATTGCAAGTTTTGTAGAATAAATTTTATCGTTACCTTTTGATAAACCATAAATAAATCCTGCAGAGAATGCATCTCCCGATCCTACTGGCGATAAAAAATTTTTTATTTTAAAAGGTGAAAAATAATAGAAATTTTTTTCATCAAATAATAATGCACCTTTTTCATTTAAAGTAATAATAATCGTTGAAATTTTATATTTTGAAATAATAGACAAAATAAAATTTTTTAAAGAATTTTTTGTTTTAAATTTTATATTAAATGTTTTTCGTAATTCATCAATGTTAAGTTTTATAGCATCAGGTGATGCCTTAATACCTTTTTTTAAATAGGAAGAATATGTATCAAGCAAAATAAAAGTTTAATTTTTCTTATTAAAGATTCATAGAAATTTGATGGCAGACAAACAGGTAAACTCCCTGATAATATGGTATATTTACATTTTGGGGTTAATTTTTTAGTTGTGTTCATAAAATCATTTACATTATCCCGCGTTATTATAAGAGAAGATTCGCTGTTTATAATTGTTTCGTTCCTTTTTTTAGTTTCTGTAATTAAAACACAGGGCCTGTTTTCTCCTTTTACTTTGATAAATTTATTGATAACTTTATGTTTTTTTAAAAATTCATCCATTAAATTAAAATTTTTATCACCACAAAAACCAGTTGCATAAACTTTTGCCTTAAGTTCAGACAAAGCACGGGCAACATTTGTGCCTTTTCCACCTGGATAAAAATAAATAGATTTAGTTCTTAAAACTTTCCCCTTTTCCATATTATCTATAGGAACTACAATATCAATAGTAGCATTTAATGTGATGGTTAATATCATTTAATAAAATAAATAATTGCGATAGTTGTTAAAAGGTAGAGCAGAATATTTATTATCATGGGTTTATCTTTTAAAAGAATAAGTTCAGGGCTTCCACCCAAATTTTTTTTATGTATAAGATATAAATATCTAAAAATTCCATATAAGACAAAAGGTATGGTGAGCATAAGATAATGACTTTGCTGAGCTGTTTTAGAAGTAAATGTATACAGAGAATATGCAATCACGGTAGATGCTGTAACAACAGACATCATCTCATCAAGTAAAGGAATTGAGTATTCCTCTAAAATTTTTCTGTGTTTTGAGGCGTCCTTCAATGTATTTAATTCATAGCGCCTTTTAGCAAGTGCTAAAAATAAAGCAAGTAATAAAGTGCAAATAATAAGCCAGGGAGAAATTGTTACATTTAAAATAAATGTTCCAGAAATTGCGCGCAGGACAAAACCTGTGGCAATAACAAATACATCTAAGATAACCATATGTTTTAACCATAAGGTATATAATATATTAAGAATTATATAAAAAAATAGTAAATACAAAAAATTTATACTTAAAAAGAAAGCGCCTGTTAAGGATGAGATTAATAAAAGCAGAGCTATAAAAATTGCTGGTAGAGTATCAATAAGTCCTGATGCTAAAGGTCTTAATCT
This sequence comes from Candidatus Methylomirabilis sp., assembly GCA_020722985.1. Lineage (GTDB taxonomy): Bacteria > Oederibacteriota > PGYV01 > PGYV01 > DYJU01 > DYJU01. Next base: position 913 of record DYJU01000050.1, on the reverse strand, counting down.
TTTTTCTGGGTGAAGTTTATCTTCCTTCAGATCATGAATATCATTGAAAATATAAACAGAACTGGAAGTAAAACTAAAAATAAAAAAACCTAAAGTTACTTTAAAAAAGTATAATGGATAAAAAAGATTATTTGTAAAAACTAAAGCAGCATAGATAAGGAGATTTTTTGTCCATTGTTTTACCCTTAACAATTCAAGGATAATTTTTACATTGTATTTCATTTATTTTTATGGGATTAACCTTATGTAATCTATATATAAAACAACATCTTTTTGTTCATTTTTTGTATCAAGGTAAAGGGAAAAAGAAACTATATTTGATAAATCAATTCTTGCATTTTTTACTTCTTCTAAAAGAACCTCTAATTTGTTTCTTCCTGCTTTTATAGGCCTTAAAGCAATAAATTCTTTTCCTGTTGCATCAACTATTTTTATGTAAAAATCTCGCGATGTATTATCAGGAACATAGACATCAACGGCAAATTTTTTGTAAATGGACCAATCAGTAATTTTTAATTTTGTTAAAGTATTTATGCTCATTGTTATTGCAGCAATCCAGGAATCAACTTTTGCTACTTCGGTAGTTGTCATAAAATCAGTAGGTATTGAAAAAGTTGCCTGACAGGAAAATTTGCCTTTTCCTGCATATTTTTTAAATTGCTCAAGTTTAATATATCCATTTGTTTCTAATTCAAAATCGCCTATTTCTTTGTCTGAGGCTAAAGTTTCAAAACTGTTTATTAATCCTTCAATTTTTCTTAATTTTGGTGCGGCAAAAATACAGGATGAAATAAAAAAGATTAAAGTTAAAAAAATTAAAATTTTATATTTATTGATATTCACATTATCCTCCAAATTATAATTTTTTTCTATTTTAACAAATATCACTTTTTTGTCAAGATTTTTAACATTA
>DYJU01000049.1 GCA_020722985.1 Candidatus Methylomirabilis sp. | reverse complement strand
ATAAAAGCATAAAAAATGCTTGCTTTAAAATATTATTTCTGATAAAATTTTAAAGTTTTTAAAAAACATGCTTTTGGATTTTAAAGCAGGTCCCTTAATTTAAAGGGTGCTTTAAAAGATGAAAAAAGCAAAAGAAAAAAACCAAGGAGGAAAAATTTATGCCACAGGTTTCAATGAAAGCACTTTTAGAATCAGGAGTTCATTTCGGGCATCAAACAAAAAGATGGAACCCGAAAATGAAACCCTACATTTTTTCTGCCCGCAATGGAATATACATCATTGACCTTCAAAAAACTGTAAAATACTTAAAGGATGCAATTCAATTTATAAGGCAGATTATAAGAAATGGCGAAAAGATATTATTCGTAGGGACAAAAAAACAGGCAAAAGAAGCTATAAAAGAAGAAGCAATACGTTGCGGTATGCCATATATTGCAACACGATGGGTGGGTGGTATTCTCACAAACTTTTCAACAATAAAAACCAGAATTGAAAAATTAAAACAATTAGAAGAGATGGAAATAACAGGCGAAATAAATAAATATCCTATAAAAGAAAAATTGTCTTTGTTAAAAGAATTAAAGAAGTTAAAAGATAATTTTGAAGGTTTAAAAGACATGGAAGATTTACCGGGTGCCATCTTTATAATTGATGTAAAACGTGAGGAAAATGCAGTCAAAGAAGGAAATAAACTTGGTATTCCGGTTGTTGCAGTTGTTGATACAAATTGTGATCCAGATAATATAGATGTTTTAATTCCAGGTAATGATGATGCAATAAGAGCAGTCAGACTTATGTGTAAACTCATTGCTGATACTATTATAGAGGAAAAAATAGCAATTGAAAAAGAAAAAGAAGTTGTGATAGAAAAATCGCCAGAAACTTTAGAAGCAGGAGAAAACGAAAAGGAACTCGCAGAAGCAATTGATAATACGGATTATACACAGATCTTTACAGATGAAAAAGAAAAAACAGAATAAATCATACAAAAAAGGAGAGCGGAAAAATGGCAGAAGTAACTATTGAACAAATAAAAGAATTAAGGGAAAAAACCGGTGCGGGAGTAAATGACTGCAAAAAAGCTCTGGAAGAGACAAAAGGGGATATGGAAAAGGCAGTGGATTATTTAAGAGAAAAGGGTATAGCATCCGCAGCAAAAAAAAGCATAAGAACAGCAAAAGAAGGTGTTATTTATGCCTATATTCATTCAAATGAAAAATTAGGTGTATTGCTTGAACTAAATTGTGAAACTGATTTTGTAGCAAGAACTGAGGATTTTAAAGAAATCGCAAAGGATATAGCAATGCAGATTGCGGCTATGAATCCTTCTTATATAAAAAGAGAAGATATACCACAGGAAGTTATAGAAAAGGAAAAAGAAATATATAGGGCGCAATTAAAGGATTCAAAAAAACCCGAACAGGTCATTGAAAAAATTATAAATGGTAAATTAGAAAAATACTATACAGAGGTTTGCCTTTTAGAACAACCGTTTATTAAAGATGATAAAAAAAATATAGATGTATTAATTAAAGAAAAAATTAGCAAATTAGGAGAAAATATTATTGTAAAAAGATTTGCAAGATTTATTGTCGGAGAAAAATAAAAAAATAGAGAGTTGTTTTATGACAAAGAAAGAAAAAAAATTCATTTATAGTAGGGTTATGTTAAAGATAAGCGGAGAAGCGCTGGCTGGAGAAAAAGCATCTGGCATTGACTACGATACTGTGTATGGAATAGCAAGCGAGATAAAAACAATTTATGAAAAAGGTGTTGAAATTGGTATTGTGATTGGTGGTGGAAATATTTTTCGCGGTGGTAGGGGCAAGCATTTTAAAATAGACAGGGTTGTCGGTGATTATATGGGAATGCTTGCCACAATAATAAATGCAATGGCTTTACAGGATATTTTAGAACAGATGAAAATTCCAACCAGGGTTTTGTCTGCTATTAATGTAGAAGAATTGGCAGAACCATTTATCAGAAGAAGGGCAATAAGGCATTTAGAAAAAGGCAGAGTTGTTATTTTTGCAGGCGGAACAGGGAATCCTTATTTTACAACAGATACAGCAGCCGCTTTAAGGGCAATAGAAATAGGTGCCGAAGTTTTTTTAAAAGCTACAAAAGTGTCTGGAGTATACAGCGATGACCCTGAGAAAAATAAAAATGTAGTAAAATACAATGAACTAAAATACATAGATGTTCTTAATAAAAATTTAAAAGTTATTGATTCTACAGCAATATCTTTATGTATGGATAACAATATACCAATAATAATATTTAACCTGAAAGAAAAAGGAAATATTGAAAAAGTTATAATGGGAAAAAATATCGGAACCATAATAAAATAAGGAAGGGGGAATATTTCTTATGGAAAATATAATAAAAGAATCCGAAGTTAAAATGAAAAAATCAGTTAGTATTTTTCGTGAAGAAGTTAATGCCATAAGAACAGGAAAAGCAAATACTTCTGTATTACAGACGGTTAAAGTGGAATATTATGGTCAGGAGATGCCAATTAGTCAGGTTGCCGGGCTGTCCATCATTGAAGCAAAAACAATAAATGTAAAGCCATGGGATAAAACTGTTTTACCTGCAATAGAAAAAGCAATTTCAACTGCTAATTTAGGGCTTTCTGTTGTTAATGTGGGAGATTCATTAAAAGTTAATTTTCCTGAATTAACAGAAGAAACAAGAAAAGAATATGTAAAAAAAGTAAAAAAAATGGGGGAAGAAGCAAAAATAAATGTGAGAAATATAAGACGGGAGACAAATGAAAAATTAAAACATTTACAAAAAGATAAAAATATTACAGAAGATGATTTAAAACATGCAGAAGATAGGATTCAGAAAATAACTGATAAATTTATAAAAGAAATAGATGAAATTGTAAAAGTAAAAGAACAGGAATTAATGACAATATGATTTTATTTAATATTTCTCTCCGGAGTATATATTGAAAAAAAAAGTTAAAATTCCCCAGCATATTGCAATAATAATGGATGGCAATGGCAGATGGGCAAAAAAAAGAAATTTGCCGAGGGTGTTCGGGCACAAAGAAGGAGCTAAATCAGTAAGGGAAATAACTAAAAACTGTGCAAAAATCGGGGTTAAATATCTTACACTTTATGCTTTTTCTACAGAAAATTGGAAAAGACCAGAAAACGAAATAAAATTTTTAATGGGGCTTTTAAAAAATTATCTTGATAAAGAAAAGAAAATTTTAATCAAAAATAATATTCGTTTAAAAGTAATAGGAAATAAAACAAAATTACCTCTGGAAATAATAAAAAAAATAAAAGAAATTGAAAGGATTACAAAAAATAATACTTTACTTACTTTAATTTTAGCATTAAATTATGGCGCTCGCGATGAAATTTTAAATGCAGTTAAGAATATAGCAAAAGATATAAAAAGGAATAAAATAGAAGGAAATAAAATTACAGAAAATTTATTTGAAAAATATTTATATACAAAAGATGTCCCTGACCCTGATTTACTGATAAGAACAAGCGGGGAGATGCGTATAAGCAATTTTCTTTTATGGCAGATTGCTTATACGGAGATTTATGTTACTAAAACTTTATGGCCTGATTTTAGAAAAAAAGAGTTGTTAAAAGCTATTTATGATTTTAACAAAAGAGAAAGAAGGTTTGGTGGTATTTAACTTATGCTTAAAAGAATAATAATAGCAATACTGGTTTTGCCTTTTTTAGGATTTTTAATTTTTTTTCAAAATCCTTATCCCATATTAATAGCAGGAATAATATCTTTTTTAATAGCGCTTTTTGAGATTTTTTTGATGTTTGAAAAAAAAGGAATAAACATATTTAAAAAAACAGGAATCCTTTTTGCTTTAATAATTTTTTTAATTGCCCTGTTTAAACTGGATACCATTTATATACTTTATGCAGTTATATCAATGCTTTTTTTTCTTTTTTTAACCCTGATTTTTACAAAAAATGTAAAAAACTTAGAAGGAATTTTTTATACCTTAAGTTCAGTTTTATATATTTGTTTTTTTGGCATGTTTGTTATTAAATTAAGATTTTTGCCGGATGGAATTTATTTTTTATTCCTTCTGCCTCTTTTAACCTGGGTATATGATGCAGGCGCATATTTTACAGGCAAATTTTTTGGGAAAACTAAACTTATTCCTGAACTAAGTCCTGGCAAAACTGTTGAAGGTCTTTTGGGTGGTATAATAATAAATATTATTGTTGCCGTAATAATTAAATTCACTGTTTTACCTTCTTTCTTTGGTATATTACACGCTATAATTTTGCCCATCATTACTTCGCTTTCCGGTCAGGCAGGGGATATAACCGCATCAATATTTAAAAGATTTGCAGGTGTTAAAAATTCTTCCAGCCTTTTATCTGAACATGGCGGTTTTCTGGATAAACTTGATTCCATACTTTTTAATGCGCCTGTTATTTATTTTTATATAATAATTTTTATTATTTAATATGAGAAAGAATATTGTTATCTTAGGTTCCACTGGTTCAATTGGAAAGTCAGCTTTATCACTTATTAAAAAGTTTAAAAATGAATTTAAAGTTATTGGTATTTCCGCATATGAAAATATAAAAGAACTTAGTCATCAGATAAAGATTTTTAAACCAGAATATGTTGCTATTCATAACGAAGACAAAGCAGAAATTTTAAAAAGGAAATTTAAAAATATAAAAATATTATCAGGTATTAATGGAATTACCTTTCTTTCTACAATAAAAAAGGCAGATATAATTTTATTAAGTATTGTTGGTGCCGCTGGGATTTTTCCCTTGCTTTCAGCAATTAAGGCAGGTAAAAAAATAGCACTTGCGAATAAAGAATCACTTGTAATAGCAGGTGATGTTATAAATAAAGAATTGAAAAGGTATAAAGCAGAAATATTGCCGGTGGATAGCGAACATAGCGCTATTTTTCAAGCATTGCAGGGACAAAAAAAGGAATTTATAAAAAAAATAATTTTAACAGCATCCGGAGGTCCTTTTTTTGAAAAGGATAAAAAAGATTTAAGATACATAAAAAGTGAAGAAGCATTAAGACATCCAACGTGGAAGATGGGTAAAAAAATAACAATCGATTCTGCCACTTTAGTAAATAAAGGACTGGAAGTCATAGAGGCGCATTATCTTTTTGATCTTCCTTATGAAAAAATTGATGTTGTTATTCATCCGCAATCAATTGTTCATTCAATGGTTGAGTTTATAGATGGTTCTATAATTGCACAGATATCAAAACCTGATATGAAATTACCCATAATGTATGCCCTTACATATCCTGAGAGAAAAAAAAGTGTTATAAATTCTCTTGATTTAAAAAACGGAATAAAACTTGATTTTAAAAAAATAGATAAATTGAAATTCAGAGGATTTTTCCTTGCGGTAAAAGCAGGAAAAATAGGCGGGACAATGCCTTCCTGTATGAATGCTGCAAATGAAGTTGCTGTTAAAAATTTTATTGAAGGAAAATTAACTTTTGATAAAATACCTTTCTATATAGAAAAGGCAATGAATTCACATAGGTTAGTTAAAAATCCAACCCTGGAAGATATTTTAAAAACAGATTCAGAAACAAGAAAAAAAATAAAGGAGATGATTGAAAATGGTTGAAATAATATATCTTGTTGTTTTATTTGGTTTTACAATCTTTGTCCATGAATTTGGACATTTTTTATCTGCAAAATTGATGGGCATAAAAGTTGAACAGTTTTCAATAGGACTTGGCCCTAAAATGGTTTCTTTTAAAAAAGGGGAAACAGAGTATTTAATATCATGGCTAATATTTTTAGGTGGCTTTGTGAAATTAGAAGGAGAAAATCCAGAGGAAGCAGAAAAAATCGGAGAAAGATCTTTTTTAAAACAACCCGTCCATAAAAAGGTAATAGTGGCATCTGCTGGCGTTGCCCAGAATTTAATTTTTTCAGTGATTTTATTATGGATTGTTTTTATTTTTGGTTATGAGACATTAAAACCTGTAATAGGGAATGTAAAAGAAAACTATCCCGCTTTTTCTGCCGGGCTTAAAAAAGGAGATGAAATAATTGAAGTTAATAACAAAAAAATAAGAACATGGGATGAACTTTCAAATATAATTGCAACTTCAAAAGATGAAATTTTACAGATTAAAATTATAAGAGAAGGTAAAGAGATGATTTTTAATATAAAACCAAAAATAGATACGGTTGAGGATATTTTAAAAGATAAAAAGAAAAGGGCGTTTTTAGGTGTTGAACCTGCTGGCGAAATCATAAAAATTAAATATGGATTTTTTGAAGCTTTTGATAAAGCAGTAGAACAAACCTGGTTTTTTACATCGCTTACCGTAAAAGCAATTTATAAAATGATTTTGAGAAAAATAGAACCAGAAATCGCAGGACCTATTGGTGTTATAAACATCACTTACAAAGTTGCAAAAACAGGATTTTTAAATTTATTACTTTTATTTGCAATTATAAATATAAACCTTGCTCTTGTTAATTTTTTACCTATACTACCTTTGGATGGCGGTCTGGTTCTTATGTTTTTGATAGAAGGGGTAATAAAAAAACCAGTCCCGTTAAAGTTTCAGCAGGCGCTTATGGAAACAGGATGGTTTTTACTTATAGCGCTTATGATTTTTGTAACATATAAAGATCTATTGAGAATTTTCAAAGGTGGATGATTTTATTTTTTAATTAAAAACAAAAGGGAATAGATATGACAAAAGAAATTAAAATAGGCGGAATAAAAATAGGTGGTGGCAACCTTATCCGTGTTCAATCAATGACAAATACAGATACGAAAAATATAAAATCAACTGTTGCTCAGATAAAACGTCTTGAAAAAGCAGGTTGCGAAATAATAAGAATTTCTATCCCTGATAAAGAATCAGCAGAGGCAATAAAAGAAATAAAAAAGAAAATAAACATTCCTGTAGTTGCTGATATTCATTTTGACCATACGCTCGCAATTTTATCAATTAAAAACGGGGCTGATAAGATAAGGATAAATCCAGGGAATATAGGTTCAGAAGAAAAAGTATTAGAAATTATAAAAGAAGCTAAAAAAGCAAAAATTCCTGTGAGAATAGGTGTAAATGCCGGTTCTTTAAAAAAAGATATAAAATATAATTTACAGATAAAAAGCAATAACGAAACCGCAAATAAAATGGTAGCAAGTTTAATGGAACACTTAGAATTTTTTGAAAAGAATGATTTTTTTGATATAGTGATTTCATTAAAATCAGCAGATGTAAATGAAACAGTGGAAGCATACAGGTTAATAAGTAAGGTGAGGGATTATCCTTTGCATTTAGGAATAACAGAAGCAGGAACAGAAAAAAGTGGGCTTATAAAATCAGCAGTGGGGTTAGGGATTTTATTATACGAAGGGTTAGGAGATACAATACGGGTTTCTCTTTCAGCCGCACCAGAAGAAGAAATTTTTGCAGCATACCGCATTTTAGATGTGGCAGGTAGACGAAAACACGGAGTAGAAATAATTTCCTGCCCAACATGTGCGAGAACAGAAATAGATGTCATTAAACTTGCCAAAAAAATAGAACAGAAAACAAAATATATAAAAATACCTTTAAAAATTGCCATAATGGGATGTGTTGTAAATGGTCCTGGAGAGGCAAAAGAAGCAGATATAGGTATAACAGGAAGTAAGAATTTTGGTGTTATTTTTAAAAATGGTAAAATAATTAAAAAAGTTCCAAAAAACAAGGTTATGAAAATTTTTGAAAAAGAATTAGAGAATATGATTAAGGAGAATAAAAGATGAAATGGACAGAAAGTTTGATTTCAACTTTAAGGGAGGACCCAAAAGAAGCAGAAACAATAAGCCATAAACTGATGTTAAAAGCAGGGCTTATAATGAAAGTTGCTTCCGGGATTTATAATTTTTTGCCACTGGGATGGAAAGTGGTTTTAAAGATAGTAAATATTATAAGAGAAGAGATGAATAAAGCAGGTGCACAGGAAGTTTTAATGCCGATTTTATCACCTGCTGAACTCTGGCAGGAAACAGGCAGATGGAGTTTTTACGGTAAAGAGATGTTCAGAGTAAAAGACAGACAGGACAAAGATTTTGCACTGGGACCCACTCATGAAGAAGTAATCACAGATATGGTCCGTAAATATGTAAATTCATACAGGCAATTGCCTCAGATACTTTATCAGATACAGGTAAAATTCAGGGATGAGATAAGGCCACGTTTTGGAATAATGCGCGCAAGGGAATTTATAATGAAAGACGCTTATAGTTTTGATAAGGATGAAGAGAATGCAAAGAAAAGTTACCAGAGGATGTTTGATACGTATAATAAAATTTTTTCAAGGATTGGTTTTAAATTCAGGGCAGTGGAAGCAGATACAGGTGCAATAGGCGGGACATCATCTGCAGAGTTTATGGTTCTTGCTGATACCGGTGAAGAAACAATAGTTTATTGTCCAAATTGTGATTATGCTGCCAATGTAGAAAAGGCAGAAGGGAAAATAGAAAAAAAAGGTGGAAATGCAGGAGAAAAATTAGAAAAAATTCACACACCGGAAATACGGACAGTGGAAGAATTAGCAAATTTTTTAAAGTTAAAACCAGAAGATACAGCAAAAACAATATTATATATGGCAGATGGAGGGATGATAGCAGTTATGATGAGAGGAGACAGGGAAATAAACGAAATAAAATTAAAAAATGCTATAAAAGCAAATGAACTTCGCCTCGCAACAGCAGAAGAGATAGTTAATAAAACAAAAGCACCTGTTGGTTTTGCAGGACCTGTGAATTTAAAAGAAAAAGGTATAAAACTTTACATAGATAATTCAGTTGCAGAGATGGAAACAATGGTGTGTGGAGGAAATGAAAAGGATTATCATTATTCAGGTGTAAAACGCGGTAGGGATTTTAAAGAGGATAAAATAATAGATGTAATAAAAATTCAAAAGGGAGATTTTTGTCCTAAATGCGGGAAAGAACTTTCAGAACAAAAAGGTATAGAAGTCGGCCATGTATTTTATCTGGGAGATAAATATAGTAAAGCGATGAATGCAACATTTTTAGATGAAAAAGGGAAATCAAAAGTTTTTGTAATGGGATGTTATGGTATAGGAGTAACCAGGATAGCAGCAGCTGCAATTGAACAAAATTATGATGAAAATGGAATAATATGGCCTGTGTCCATTGCACCTTTTGAAGTGGTTATAATACCGGTGAATATGAAATATAAGGAAGGCACGGATTTTGCATTTAAATTATATGAAGATTTAAAGGAAAAAAACATTGATGTAATAATAGATGACAGGGATGTGTCTCCCGGAGTTAAATTTAAGGATTCTGATTTAATAGGGTTTCCTATAAGAGTGGTAATAGGTGAGAAAAATTTTAAAAATGGTAAAGTGGAAGTAAAATTAAGAAAAGAAAAGCAGGCAGAGGTTGTTGAAAAGGAAAAAGTTATTGATAAAATTATTGAGGGTTTAAAAGGATAGATTTATTTTAAAATTTTTATAAATGAGTATTTGAAACATGGATAAAAAAAAGAAAAAGGATAAAAAAGATAGTCTAATTACAGAGTATGATACTGCTTTAGATAAGCCGGATGGTATGTTTCTTGATTCAGAAGAAATAATTATAGAAGAGGCAGAAGTAAAAAATGGGGAAAAACATGGGGATTTTTTTAGAAGAGATGAAAATAATACAGGTGCATACTTTGCGCAGGGAACTTATAAAAATGGGAAACTTGATGGATTATATTATGAATCATATTCAGATGAATTATATACTTTAGAGTTAGAAGTTACATTTAAGAATGGGAGACCTGATGGAGCATATATGGCAAAAGATAAAATAAAAGCAGAAGAGGAGAAAGGATTTTTTAAAAATGGAAAACTTGATGGTTTATTTATGAAATATAATATTTTTAGTAATAAAAAGAAGAAATTACTGGAAGGGAGGTATAACAATGGTGAAAGAGATGGCATATGGCAGTTTTTTTATGAATATAACAAACAACCATTGATTTTAGAATATGAAAATGGCAATATCAAGGTTGAATATTTAAAGATATTAGATAAAGAAAATGAATTTTTTAAAAAAAATTTTTCAATGGTTTTAAGTGATGCCAGTATTATGGAGCATATTTTAAAGAAGGGAAATTATAGTAGTTCATTTAAAATTAGTGATGATAATTTTATAGATGACATTTTTAATGAAAAATGCAGATTTTTACATAAAATGATAGATGAAAGAAAACAAATAAAATTTAATTATGGTAATGAAGATTATGAAATTTCCCCATATTGCTTTTATTTAACTTTGGAAGATAAAGCAGTAAGATGTTTTGGCTATGATATGAAAAATAATAAATGGGCGGATTTTGAGGTAGGCGATATGGAAAATATAACAGAAGGCGATTATGAAAAGGAATTTAATTTAGAGTTTGAAAAAAAAGAAAAAATATTTTCAGATTTTGAAAAATATGTGGTTGTAAATAAGGCAACTTATGAAAAAGTCCAGGAACAGAGGCGTTTATTATTAAAAGTTTCATTAATGTCTGGCAGAGGAAAAAAATATGAGAATATATTTAAAATGATATTAATGCCAGAAAATTATTCCCTTTTAGATTTTGCGAGGATTATCCTTCATTCTTATAATTTTAATATTGATCACAGATTTGGTTTTTATGATAATTTAGAAGATAAATATAAATCAAAAGAGGGATATGAAATGTTTGCAGATGTAAGGGAGGAAAGTCAGTTTCCTGGAGTTAAAAATGCAAAAATTAAAGATGTATTTAATTTTGTTGGTAAAAGGATGTTATTTTTCTTTGATTATGGGGATAATTGGAAATTTTCTGTAGAATATTTATCTGATGATGTAAAGAAAAAACATTATCCTGAAATTTTAGATTCCTTTGGAAAACCGCCTTCTCAGTATTAAATAGTAATGGTTCAGTTGTCAGGAGTGAACTTGTAAAAGTGTGGCTACTGGTAAGTAAACACCTGGCGGTGTCATTCTCAGGAAGCCGAAAGGAAAGTTGAGAAGAGAAAAATAAAGGGTGGACGAGGTTTAAGGAAGCAATCTGGCAGTTGAAAAACGAAAGAAGACAAGTAGAAAAGGCAATCGGAATAAAAGCAAGATTGCTCTGTCAGGCTCATCAAACGGTAGAATAGAAGACAAAGGGGCTTGTTCGCCTGACTTTGCAATGACAGGACGAAAAATTTATATCTGGATTAATTTTGTTCTACTTATGAATAAATTATTAAATATTTTTTATAATTTTTAAAATTTTTTCTAATTTTTCTTCTGGTAAGTTATAAAGATAATCACTTATTTCAAAAATTTTATGATGATCTTTTGAAACAGGATTTCTAAATATTTCTGGTCCTATGAGTTTTGGAATAGAAATTTTCAGAGCATTTGATATTTTAACTAATGTATCTATACTTGGCTTTTTTTGCTTTCTTTCTATACTTCCTAAAAATACAGAACTTATACCTGCCCGTGAAGCAATTTCTTCTAAAGATAGATTATATCTTAACCTTATAAATCTTATATTTCTGCCTATAGATTCGTAGATATCTACATAGTTCATATTTTTTTAATTATGGAAAATATTTTATTTATTTCCGTAAGAGGTTTATCTTTTATATATGCTAAAATTGTATCAACTAAAATTTCTTTTCTTGTTTTTTTGATTTTTTTGTTAATAAATAAATCAGAGGTATATATGTGTAATTTATGGACAATTTTTTGTAAAACATGAAGTGTTGTTTTTCTTTCTCCCCTTTCTATATTTCCTAAGTAAGAAGGTTTTATCTGGCATAAAGTTGCGAGTTCGGCAATGGTTAAGCCGGCAGATTTACGATAGTATTTAATATTTTCACCGACCAGTTTATATAATTTATTTAAATCTTTAATTGGCTTAAATTTTATCTTATCTAAATTTTTTTTCTTTAAATTTTTTTGTGGTCTTGAAAATAAGACTATAGTTTTCATAAAAATCCTTTATTTTTTGTTAATTATATGGTTTTAATTTTTAAAATACAATAAACTATAAGCATTAAAAAAATATTGACTTTTAGGATATTTTATGATATATAAAATATATAAAACTAAAAGGAGGTTTTGCTATGAGAAAATTAAATTTCTTTTTATTGATTTTTTTCATTTTTATTACTTTCACCTGTTCAAGGAAAAATATTACAGAACCGTCTTCTTCAGAAAATATAGCGCCAACATCTACTCCGACGCCTATTTTTACTTCTTCTTTTACAAATACTTTTACTTTAACACCAACATCTACATCCACTCCAGCGCCCTATGGAAAAATTGTATACACATCAAATGCTGATGGTGATTATGATATTTATATTTTTAAATTTTCAGATCAATCAATTACAAATATAACTCAGGGTAATTCTGGATATGATTCGGATCCTTGCTGGTTGACAAATGGATATCAAATATATTTTATTACTGATAGAAGTATTGGGTTTGGATATGATATTTATTGTATGAATGAAGATGGGAGCAATGTATTTGAAAAAGTTGGAAACTCCTATAATAAATACTATCCACGTAAAGGTAATTTCGGTACATCTAAACATTTATTTTATACAAGATATAATTCAACCAGCGGGAAATATGAAGTATGCGCCTGGGATAATACATCTAATAAAGAAGTTATCATTTTAAGTAGTTCTGGAACAAATTATCAATGGTGTGATTATTCATATTATTTAAATAAAATTGTTTATACCTCTGATTCAACAGGATATAAAGAGATTTACATAGCAAATTCAGATGGAACAAATACAATGCAATTAACAACAGGGCTTTATATAAACACTCAACCTAAGTTTTCATTATATGGAGATAAAATTGTTTATTCTGCTGATTCTAATTATGATAATAAAGGGGAGATATGGATAATGAATAATGATGGATCAAATAAAAGAAGTATAACGTATAATAGTGATAACGACAGATTGCCCTGCTTTTCACCTGATGGATACTGGATTTTATATGTAAAATATAACAGTTCAAGTCAGGGGGATTTATATATTAAACCAGCAAATGGAACAGGAACTGAAATAAAACTTTTAGGTGTATCAAACACTGATGAAACTTTACCTGATTGGTATATGTATTGAGTTATAAAAATTGATAGGGAATAGTAAAATTTTGATAGGGAAACAAAAAGACAAAATTAAAGATTCATTTATTTAACTTATTTTCTTTTGGCGAAACATTTGATAGGTATATTTAAGTTTATTTTTTTATTGACACAAAAAATTTAAAAGGTTAATATTATGCAAAAGGATAATTATATGAGATTCAATTGTAAAATTACATTAAAAACAAATAGAGGGAATAACGAACTAAAGATACCTTGCGATTATAGAAAATATATATCTTCCTTAATAAAAGAAGCATTTAAAATTTCAGGGGATAATAATTTTTATACAAATAATTTTGAAAGAAATAAAATAAAACCATATACTTTTTCTACTTTTTTTTATATAAAAGAAATAAAAGATAATTATTTTATTTTAAAAGACAATTTTTTTTATTTTAATTTTTCATCATCTGATTATGAATATTTAATTAGAATTTATAATGGCTTGCTGCAACTAAAAAACAAATTTAAAATATTTGATAGTGATTTATATGTGGAGGATTTTAATTTACGATTAAAACCAAATTATACTTTTAATGATAACGCTAAATTTAAAACATTATCTCCTATTTTGATAAGAGCGCCGGAAAATGGAGATTATTATTTCGTCCCAGAAGATATTATATTTGATGGTAAATTTAAATATGCAAAGAAGGTTAATAAAGAAACTTTTTTAAAAGCAATTAAATTAAATATTGAAAGTATTTTGAAAATGGGAGTCAGGAGTAAATTGCTGGATGATGAAATTTTAAAAAAAGATTTTGAAATTAAAAGTTATAATTTGAAACTTTCTCCTGCATTACATAGTTCAAATAGAAGTAATTTTAAACTTACATTTCCGGCATTAAAAGGAGTAATAGAAATTTCAGCAATTCCTGAAATAATTAAATTTTTATATGACTCTGGCATAGGAGCGAGGAGAAGCGAGGGCTTTGGTATGCTGGAGGTGGAAAGATGAG
>DYJU01000004.1 GCA_020722985.1 Candidatus Methylomirabilis sp. | reverse complement strand
ACTATCTCTCCTGATAATGTATATATCCTCACTGTTGACCCCGGAACCAAATTGTCTATCTTTAATACCTTCCCCACTGCCTTTGCCGGATTAAATGGATTTGGATATACTACCGGTAACTCTGATGGATAATATGCTACATTTGACTTTATCGCTGGATGTCTTTCCGGCGCCATATAATATTCATCGTTATAATCCACATATACAACGTTCGTTATTGGACTTTCCTTATCTATCTTCACTATCTCCACCACGAATTTTATTACTATTATATCTCCTGGCTTTATCTCACTCCCTGCTAAATCCCAGTTTATATAATTTCCATTTACTGTTGCTGTTGTCCCTATGCTTTCTACAAACCTTAAATTTTCAGGTAAACTATCCCATATACCTATATTATACGCTGATTTTTCATCTTCATTCTTTATCTTTATTGTATATGTTATAAATGCTCCTAACGCTGGTTCATCTCCTCCTGCTGATAATTCTACTTCTAAATCAACAGGTGATGGCCTTGCTGTTGGCGTTTCTGTCGGTGTATTTGTTATTGTCGGCGTATTTGTCCATGTCCGTGTCCCTGTTGCTGTATAACTCATTGTCCATGTATAAGTTAATGTTGCTGTATTGGTTGCTGTTCTTGTTGATGTTGCTGTAAATGTATCTGTAGGTGTTAATGTGTTTGTTGATGTATTTGTCCTTGTCCGTGTTGGTGTTACTGTATAAGTTGCTGTTGATGTTGCTGTTGACGTTTCTGTGCGTGTATTCGTCGGCGTCCATGTTGGCGGCGGCGTCCCTGTTACCGTATTTGTATTTGTTGATGTTATTGTATTTGTATCTGTCTGGGTATTTGTCGCTGTTCTTGTCGGTGTTTCTGTCCCTGTTGCTGTTGCTGTTCCTGTAAAACTCGGCGTAAAAGTTAAAGTCCATGTATTTGTATACGTTGGTGTCGCTGTGTTTGTTCGTGTATTTGTTTCTGTCAATGTATTTGTATTTGTGAAAGTATTCGTCGGCGTCCATGTTGGCGGCGGTGTGCCTGTCCATGTCTCTGTTGCTGTATATGTCCTTGTCGGTGTTTCTGTTATTGTATTCGTCCATGTATTTGTAGGTGTATTTGTCCGCGTATTTGTTGATGTATTTGTTATTGTGTTTGTCGGTGTATTCGTTATCGTGTTTGTTAATGTGTTTGTTCGTGTACTTGTATATGTATTTGTTGGTGTATTTGTTATTGTAAAAGTATAAGTCCCTGTATTGGTTGGTGTATTTGTCCGTGTATTTGTTAAAGTGCTGGTTGATGTTGTTGTAAATGTTTGTGTCCATGTTGGTGTTGATGTAAAAGTATATGTTGGTGTATTTGTTGCAGTTGATGTGAATGTTGGCGTATTTGTTCTGGTATATGTGCTTGTTGCTGTTGGTGTAAAAGTAGGGGTTACGCATTGTTCTATCCATTGTATCATCTGTATTGTTGAATTGCCACAGGTATCAGTAACCCTTATCCATAATTTACCTGTACCTCCAGGTAATGGATAATTCTCCTCCGATGTTGGGACATTAAAACTATAAGGACTTGAACCAGATATTGTATTCCATGAAAGCCAATCAGTATCCATTGTCCACTCTACTGATTGTATTGCCACATCGTCGCTTGCCGTAAAATTAACCGTAAAACCATTGCACTGTGTAGTTGATGTGGTTGGTCTAGGATTGTTTATGTAAAGAGAAGGGAAAACATCATCTGTTGACATTCCACCTGGGCTTGGTGTTGTTGAATGATTATTTACCCAAGTAACAAATTCATCATTAGATGGATAATTTTTAGTTGGATCAAAAAATTGTTTTGCAACACGCAATATGGTTAAAAAATCATATCTATATTTTATATAATTTCCACCCCAGTGTGTTTTTAAATAATCAAATGCACAAGTAACTTCATTCCACATATTCTGTCTATTTGTTGCGCTATTATATAATTCAGGGAAATGAACCCATAAACCACCGTAACCAGGGGATGCCGCTGTCCCGCCCTGTCCAAAGAAAAATGTCTGTAAATCAGAAAGCGATATATTTGTATCATAAATTGTTGCCCCGCTACAATTCTGTGCTGCTTCTATTGTTTTTATTGTTGTCATCACATCATCAACATAATTTGAATTTCCATGCGTAACATAACCATCCGCCAGCAAATTCGTTGAATTGCACATTGTACTGTTCTGGCTCTCTAAAGTGGATTCAAATGCGCTATTTATCCCGAGGTTATAAGCAGCCGCAAGGTATTCCATTGCAGCATATTTATCATGTGTGCATTCAAGAAATTGATACCAGCATAGTTTTGTGGACAAACTCAAAGCATCATATATCCACCATAAATTAAGTCCTGATGCTATAACGGAATTTACCAGTTGAGGACTATCACCAGCAATATAAGGGCAACCCGAAGATTGAGAACACATATAATAATTTCCTACACCATACCACCCTCCACCATTACCTCCATAAGTCTCATTTGCAATGCAGGGCGCTGCTGCAGCTGATGCTACATCAGGATAACCTGATGCACATAAATGCCTTGGAAAAAAATGCGCATAGGTCATTACAACTCTACCCAGGGTCCATATTTCTATATGATAAGTCCCATTTACACCGTCCGTATTTGTTGGTATAAAAAGCGACGCATTGGTTGAAGCATCTTTTAATGCTGCAAATGCTTCTTTTGCTCCGTGCCCGAACAATTGCATCATTTCTATGTTAAAATATTCCTGTCCCATGGCACTTGCCATCATATACATTTTACCACCATCACTTCCCATACTTGCTGGATCCCACTTAACATTTGTCCCACTCACAACAAAAGTGGTTGTTGGTATAGCAATCTGTATCTGTGTCTGGTTATAAAATGTATTTATAAAACCGCCT
Source organism: Candidatus Methylomirabilis sp. (assembly GCA_020722985.1). GTDB lineage: Bacteria > Oederibacteriota > PGYV01 > PGYV01 > DYJU01 > DYJU01. Next base: position 55,303 of record DYJU01000004.1, on the reverse strand, counting down.
GAATGATTCCCACCTAAATTCCCAACAGTATGTGGTATGCAAGTTGTGCTATAGTAACCAGGAAGGGATGTAACTGATGAAAGGTTTGCGCAGGATATTGCAGTTGGGGTTGGAACAGGTGTTCCTTCGTCGCAACCACCTGTTTTTATTAATAGTTGTAAATCATATGGTGTCCCATCTTGTCCTGCTGGAATAGATGCACCGCAAGAAATTGTATTCAGGTTTGAACCAACTGGTCTTGTCTGCTCAGATGTTGCAACATTTAATTGATACTGATAATATGATCCCATATTTTGAACATTGTATGAACCTGCTCCCCAACATGAATACCCATTAAATGACGGCGTTGAAAACCTGAATCCTTTTAAGGTTATATTATAAGAAAGATTATTTACAATTGAAAATGCTGGCGCACCATAATTGCCTCCGGTGCATGGACAGCCAGTATATGAAATTATAACTTCTGCTTTAGTTTTATCAGCAAACAAGAATGGATATAAAAAAATAAAAATAACATAAAAATGAATAATAATTTTTCTAATTTTTTTGGTTCTTTTGTTGAGCATTACTAACATTTTTTTGCCTCTTTTGAAACATGTTTAACGTAAACTTTATTTTTTTATTTAGACAACTAAAATCAAAAAAAGTTTTGCAATATATAATAGCGTTTCAATAATTAACGTTAATTTATATTATAAATGATTTTTAAGGTAGATTGAATAAATTAATTTACTACAGGTCTTACAGAAATGATATTTTGACCAAATTGATAAGGTTTCCCTTTTTTAACACTTTTGGCTGATTTTGCGATTTTAAAAGCATCTAATATGTTTTGAGCATAAATATATATCTTATATTCATTATACTTTCCTGCTCCTTTATGACCTTGTTTTACTAAACATTCAAACTTCATTAAAAACACCTCAAAATAATTATTTCAATAATTTAAAGCAAAAATTGTGCCATTAACTTATTATATATTTTTATATTATTTTAAAAGCGTTTTTAGAAATTAAATTTTAAAGCGTTAACCCCATTTTACAAAACGTTAACTTTTTGTTAACTTATATTTAATTTTTTTAATTTTTTCCACAAAGCAACTCTACTTATCCCTAACATTTTGGCTGCTTTTGTTTTTGAATATTTTACTTTTGCTAAAATAGAAAGTATTTCCTGTTTTTCATTTTCTTCTTTTTTTATTTTTAAAAAAGAATTTGATAGTTTTACCTCTTTTAATATTTCAGCCGGTAAATATTCTTTTTTCACCTCGTAATCATCAAATAAAACAATTATCTGTTCTATTACATTTTCCATCTGCCTCACATTTCCATGCCATTCATATTTAAAAAATATTTCTATAACTTCATCAGTAAATTTCATAAAATTTTTTTTATGTTTTTCATTACTTTTTCTTAGAAAATAATTTGCAAGGGCTAAAATATCAGTCCCTCTCTCCCTTAAAGGTGGTAGGTAAATTGGTAAAACATACAATCTATAAAAAAGATCTTCTCTGAATAAATTTTTTGCTACGAGTTCTTTTATATCCTTATTTGTTGCAGTTATAATTCGCACATCAACCTTTTTTGTTTCTATACCACCTATACGTTCAAATTCTTTTTGTTCAACCACGCGTAAAAGTTTAACCTGCATAGCTGGCGATATATCACCTATTTCATCTAAAAATAAAGTTCCTTTGTCAGCAAGTTCAAATCTACCAGGTTTTGCCTTATATGCGCCGGTAAATGCTCCTTTTTCATATCCAAAAAGTTCTGCTTCTAATAAAGTCTCAGGCAAAGCTCCACAATTTACAACAATAAATGGATAATCTTTTCTTGCGCTCAATTGATGAATTGCCCTTGCCACCAATTCTTTACCTGTGCCATTTTCTCCATATAAAAATACAGTTCCGTCTGTTTTCGCCGCCTTTACAATTGTTTCTTTTACTTTTGACATTGAGATATCATTGCATATAAAATCAATATTAATGTCTTTTAAAACATTCTGCTGGGTTATGTCAACAATTGACCGCGATAATTTATAAATAATATCTATTCCGGCATCCTGGGATATAAACTCTTTATAATCTTCTTTTATTTTTTCTTCCATTCCACTGCGAACATAAATTATTCCAAGGTTATAAATCGCATTTTCATTTTTAGGATTAAGGATTATTGCTTTTTTAAAACTTTCAACTGCTTCCTGAATTAATCCTTTTTTTAACTGAGAAAGTCCCAGATCATTATAAAGAAAGGACTTTTTAATATTATCCTCAACAATTGATATTGCTTTATTAAAATATTTAATCGCTTCATCATAATTATTATCATTTAAAAAAATATCTCCTAAATTAGCAAAAGCCATTTCATTAAGTTCATTAAATTTTAATGAATATTCAAATGCTTTTACTGCTGATTCTTTTTTACCAAGTGTTTTATAAAGCGCTCCTAAATAAAGATATATTTCAGACAAAAATTTATTTTTATTTTCATATTTTGCGCCATATAATATACTACCTTTTATATTTATTTTTTGCTTCAAAATTGTTTCAAAATTTTTTATTGCATCTTCAGTTTTCCCTTCACTTAAATTTATAAGCCCCAAATTTAAATTAACATCCCATGGTATTTTTCTTAATTTACTGTAATTTTCATATGCATTTTTGAAATCCCCATTAAAAAAATTAATATCTCCGTTTATTTTGATAACAAATTCTTTATATCCATTTTTATTTTCAACTCTCTTTAAAAGTTCTATTACATTATCAAATCGTTTTTCATTAAATTCCCTATAAATTTTAGATAATATTTCATCTTTTTTCATAAAAAAATCCCTTAAACTAAATATTATTTTATATAATTCTTATTTATCCACTCAATCCGTTGCTGTGCTATATTCGCTATTTTTGGATTCTGCTTTAAATATTTTTCAACTAATTTTTTATAAATCTCAATTGCTTCCTTCCATTTTAATTCCTGTTCTTTTTCATATCCTTTTCTGAATTCTTTCTCAAATTCTATTAATTTTTTTCTTTCTTCTTCTGTTAAATGCGTGGTATAAAGATGTCCTAATTCTGTAAAAAAAGAAACAAAAAGAATTTGTACAAAATATGCTGGAAAAATTCCTGCAAGTATGAGATTTAAAACCGTTAACAATCCCCATTCTTCTTTTTTAAGTAATGTTTTTGGGATATTTATCAACTGATCCTTATTTTCTAATTGTTTAAGAATCTCGTCTATCTCTTCATCCTTTTTTATTTTTTCATCTTTTTTATTCATTTATTTTCCTTTACAACTATAAATTCTTATTTAATTGATTATACACCATTTTATCATTTACTGGAAATATTATTTTCTCTTTTTCCTTTAATTTTATATAAAATTCAAAAATTTTATTTATATCATTTTTATATATATTTAACTGTGATAATTTAATTGGTAAATCATGAATTATAAATATATTTTGCAGTTCTTTTACATTTTTTTTATTTTTTAATAAATTTTCCTGCATAAAAAGCCCGAAAGCAACATACTCACCGTGTAAAAATTTTTGAGAATGATTTATAGTTGTCAAAGAATGTGCAATAGTATGAGCCGCAGATACTGTTATATTAAATCTCCCAAGTAATGAAATAATTCCAGAAAAAAATATATTAATGTCGGTAAGTTCTTCCTTTTTGGCGGCATCTATCTTTTCCCAATTATTATAGGTTATTTCCTTTAATCGTATATACAATTTTTCAGATAAATCCAAAATAATATTATAGTATATATCATTTACTTTTAAAAATTTTTTTACTGTACTTATCTCAAAATATTTTGCAATTGTATCAGCAATTCCTGCTGAAAAAAAAGCAAGCGGTAATTTATAAAAAATCTCATAATCTATAATTACAAAATCCGCACACACGCTATCCACTGTTTTCATATAAGTTGAATTTTCATCATACACAACTGAAACAGATGTTACCGCCGCACATGTAGCAGCAGAAGTAGGAACTAAAATTAAAAAAAGCCCGTTTATATCCCTTTTTAGTAATTTACCAATGTCCATTGCTTTACCGCCACCCATACATACAAGACAATCTATTCCCTTATTTAAAATTATCTGCTTTAACCTAAAAAATTCTCTTGAACTACATTCTCCATTAAAATTAATTTTTTCAGTATTTTTTCCCTGTATATTTAAATATGTATAATAATTTTTCATTATAAAAGAATCAGCCATTACTCCTATTTTCTTTTTATCTTTTATAATTTCTAAAATAAAATTGAGTGTTTTTCTTCCTTTGACTATATTTGGTGGGAAATAATAAGAAAAACTATTTAATTCATTCAAATTTAAATCCCATTTTTTATGATGAAAAAATTTCATCTTTTATTTATTTTTTTCTTGTTCCTTAATCGCTTCTTTTCTTGACAATGCTATTTTTCCCGTCTTTTTATCTATTTCAGTAACTTTCACAAGAACCTTATCGCCTTCTTTCATATATTCCTTTACATCTTTTACTCTTTCCTCTGCTATCTGGGAAATATGACATAACCCTTCAACACCGGGTAAAATTTCAATAAATGCTCCAAAATTAGTTATTTTCTTTACTTCTCCCAGATAAATCTTTCCTTCTTCTGCTTCTGCTATTGTTAATTTAATCAATTCTTCGGTTTTTTTCATAATTTCGTTATCTTCAGCAAAAATCCTCACCTTACCATCAGATTCTATATCTATCTTTGATCCTGTTTCTTCTACTATCTTTTTAATATTTTTACCGCCGGGTCCTATCAAATCTTTTATTCTTTCTTTATTTATGATTATTTCTTTCATCATTGGAGCATATGGAGATAATTCTTTTCTTGGTTCCTTTATTGTTTTAAGCATTTTGTCTTTTAGAATAAAAAGTCGTGCTTTTTTTGCTTTTTCAAGTGCTTCAGCCATCGTATTAAAATCCACACCATTTATTTTTATATCCATCTGAATTGCTGTAACTCCATCCTCTGTTCCAGCAATTTTAAAATCCATATCGCCAAAATGATCTTCTACTCCCTGTATATCAGTCAAAATAATAAATTTATTATTTTCTTTAATAAGTCCCATTGCAATCCCCGCAACAGGTTTTTTTATAGGAACACCAGCATCCATAAGAGAAAGTGTTGCGCCACAGACAGTAGCCATAGAAGATGAACCATTTGATTCCAAAATATCAGACACAACCTGGATGGTATATGGGAATTCTTCCTTACTGGGAATAACTGCTTTTAAAGCACGTTCTGCTAAAGCTCCATGACCTATTTCTCTTCTCCCTGGACCTTTTATACTTTTTACTTCTCCTACTGAAAAAGGCGGGAAATTATATTGTAAAGTATATCTTTTCTTTTCTTCACCTTCTAATTCATCTAATATCTGTGCATCTTCTTCCGAACCTAATGTTGTTGCAACGAGAGCTTGAGTTTGTCCCCGTGTAAAAAGTGCAGAACCATGAGCCCTCGGAATCACCCCTATTTCACACTCTATAGGTCTTATTTCATCAAATTCTCTTCCATCAGGTCTTATATTTTCATTTGCGATCTTATTCCTTATTATTCCAACCTCTATTTCTTCTAATGAAAGTTTAATATCTTTTTCCTTTTCTTCGTATTTTTCTTCACCTAATTTTTCTTTAAATTTTTCTAAAATATTCTTTTTAATTAAATCAATTTCCTCCTGCCTTTTTATTTTGTCAGGTATTTTTAATGCTTCTTCTATTTTTGAACGAAATAAATTATCTACTTCTTTTTTTATTTCTTCATCTATTTTATAGAGAATAACTTCTCTTTTGGGTTTGCCGTATTTTTCCTTTAAATCCTCTAATTTTTGAGCAATTTTTGCTATTTCTTTATGTGCAATTTTTATTATTTCAAGTAATTCTTCCTCTTTTATTTCTTTTGCTTCTCCTTCTATCATGGTAACTGCTTCTTTTGTCCCTGCAATAACAATGTCAATATCACTTTTGTCCATCTCATCAATGTAAGGATTTATAACTACTTTTCCGTTTATTCTTCCTACCCTGACAGCACCAACCGGTCCTGAAAATGGAATATCAGAAATGTCTAAAGCAGCAGATGCTCCTATCATTGCTAAAATATCGGGATCGTTTTTTTTATCTGCGGAAATTACAGTTGCGATAACCTGAACTTCATTTAGAAAGCCATCCGGGAATAAGGGTCTTATTGGTCTATCAATTAAACGTGAAGTTAAAATCTCTTTTTCTCTCGGTTTGCCTTCTCTTTTAAAAAAACCCCCTGGAATTTTTCCTGCTGCATAATACTTTTCCCTATATTCAACACTCAAAGGGAAAAAATCAATGTCTTCTTTTGTTTCTTTTGATGCAACCGCAGTTACTAAAACCATAGTCGCACCACTTATTACTACAACAGCACCATCTGCCTGCTTTGCTAATTTCCCTGTTTCTATTATAATCTCTTTGCCACTTATTTCTATCGATTCTCTAATAATTTTTTTCCTCCATCATCTACTTACTTTCTTAGATCTAATTTATCTATTAAATTTTGGTATCTTTCAAAACTTATTCTTTTTAAATAATCTAAAAGACGCCTCCTTTTATTTACCATTATAAGTAAACCATGCCTTGAATGAAGATCTTTTTTATGTTTTTTAAGGTGGTCTGTAAGTGAATTAATACGTTCGGTTAATATAGCAACCTGAACTTCTGGCGAACCAGTATCTTTTTCATGAATTTTAAATTTTGTTATTATTTCCTGTTTCTTTTCTTTTACCAAAGCCATTTACTTTCTCTCCTTTTTTCATTTTTATTTTTTGCCAGAATTACGTCGGCCACTCAATAACTCCAGCATTTTTATTTTGCAATTAAAATAGCATATTTTATTTTTTTTGTAAAGAAAAATATTTAAATGTCAATGTTCAATATTGCGAGGACTTTTCAAAAAGGGTTCAGGTCTAATATATAAATTTTTCGCTTTGTCATTACAAAGTCAGGCGAACTATAACTCCCGCATTTCATTCCACACTTAACTCCAGCCCGACAAAGCAATCTTGCTTTTATCACCGTTCGCCTTCTCTCTTTGTCTTCTTTCGTTTTTCAACTACGAGATTGCTTCGTCATGCTCATATACTCTTATTTTTCTACCTATACACATCTTTCAGTTTCCTAAGAATGACAGCATTTTCAAGTGTTTCCTATAAATAGTTAAACTTTTACAAGTGAACTCCTGGTGGCTGAACTATTACATCTGAACTTTTACGAGTTTCATCCTGCTGGCTGAACTATTACTATTTAGAATTTATTATTGTTTTTATTTTGATTATATAAATAAAAAATCTGGCGGGGTCAACGGGACTTGAACCCGCGGCCTTCTGCGTGACAGGCAGACGCTCTAAACCAATCTGAGCTATGACCCCGCACAAATTAAAGATAAGGAAATAGCGTTAGAAAATAAGGTAATCCATCACTCTTTCCTCATCCCTAATTTTTTCTGGAGCGGGAGACGGGGCTTGAACCCGCGACATCCAGCTTGGAAGGCTAGCGCTCTACCACTGAGCTACTCCCGCTTTACAAATAAACATTAAAATTAAGTATTCGGAAATAAAAAAACAAAACTTTTTTATTCCTTCATAATAACATCAATTCTTATTTTCAATTCTTTCCTCTTGTAATAGTTTAGCCACTGATAGAACAAAATTAATCATTAAATTTTTTCTGTTGTCATTTTAAAGTAAAGCGAATTACAACCTATATTTTTTATACATTCACTATCGCCTGACAAAGCAATATTGCTTTTATTACCTGATACCTACTCTCATTGTTTTCTTTCGCTTTTTAACTGCGAGATTGCTTCGTCAGCCTCATATACCCTTATTTTCCATTTTACATTCCTCTTTCGGCTTCCTCGCAATGACAAAGCCATATATTTCTTTATTAGTAGCCACACTTTTACTTCTAGTGGCTGAACTATTACTTCCTCTTTATCAAAATAATTTCATAGAGCATTTACTAATTACTAATTACTTATTTAACAAAATTTCAAAAAAAGTCAATATGTTTATTTATATACGTTAAAATCAAAATAATGGTGGGTGCTGGTGGGTTCGAACCACTGACCTCCTGCTTGTAAGGCAGACGCTCTAACCAGCTGAGCTAAGCACCCGTATCAATTATCAATTGCTAATTATAGAAAAATAACAATAAAATGTATTTTATACTTTTACTCTTGAACAATCAAGCGGTGAAACAGTTAACCACGATTGTCTTTTTCCTGCTTTCAATACTAATCAAAATTATTTCACCTCAATCTGCTGTTCAACTGCTCGGATTTCACCGAATCCAAAAATCCTGGAGCTGGCGAGTGGATTCGAACCACCGACCATCCGCTTACAAGGCGGAAGCTCCACCACTGAGCTACGCCAGCCCGACATATAATATATAATAATGTTTTGACCTCTGTCTTGTGTTATCTTTTCTCAATCTCAATTTTCTTTCCCTATTAACTTTCTCCAAAATTTTGGTGGGGAGAGATGGATTTGAACCATCGAAGGCATAAGCCAACAGATTTACAGTCTGCCCCATTTGGCCGCTCTGGAATCTCCCCACCTATATTTAAAATTTTTCTCTCTTTCTGTCAAAAAGCAATTTGTTTAAATATTATAATAAATTTTTCAAATTTTTTCAATTTTTTTCATAACTTCATAAAATACAATTGCGGCTGCATTTGAAACATTCAATGAACCAATTTTTCCTTTTTGCCTTATTTTCACAAGAAAATCGCAATTTTGCTTTACTAGTTTTCTCAATCCTCTTCCTTCATTTCCAAAAACCAATACACTCTTTTTATCAAATTGCATGTTTTCAAGGAGTTCAGAACCATTTATATCAAATCCATATATCCAAAAATTTTCTTCTTTTAATTTATAAATAGCATTGTTTAAATTATTTACTTCTATTATGTCAATATATTCTATGGCACCACTACTTACTTTATAAACCGTTTCATTTACAGGTGCGCATCTTTTAGAAGGCAAAATTATACCACAAACACCAAAAATTTCGCAACTCCTTATTATTGCTCCAATATTATGCGGATCTTCTATCTCATCAAGCATACAAACGATAACATGGTCTTTATTTCTATTTTTTTCTAAAAATTCATCTAAATTTAAAATTTTTATATCTTCCACTTCTGCAGCAATACCCTGATTATTATCTGTTTTTGTTAATTCTCTTATTTCTTTTCTTTCTTTAAATTCTATAAAAATTTTTTGGGACTTTGCTAATATGAAGATATCATCAATATTTTTACTATTTTTAATAACATATATTTTTTTTATATTTTTTTTGTTGTTTTTTAAAATTTCTCTTATTACCTGCCTGCCATATACAATCATAAAAATCCTTATAATTCATGTATTAAAAATGATCTGGTTTTGGTATCTTCTAAAATATAACCTGCTTTTTTAATTTCTTCTTTTATTTTATCCGCCTCAATAAATTTTTTTTCTTTTCTTAATATATTTCTTTCATCCATAAGTTTTATGATCTTTTCATCAGGTTTTTTTATTTCAGGAAGTATTTTTAAAATTTTACACATTTCAATAATATTTTTTTCTATAATAGCAAGTGAATAAACAATTTCATTAGTAAATTCTTTCTTTATCTGTTCTTTTACAAGTTTTATAATATTAAAAATAATAGCAAGAGCTTCCGGCGTATTAAAATCATCATCCAGAGCATCAATAAAATTCTTAAGATATGAACTTTCTTCTATGGTTATTTTAACATCTGGTTTTTCTACCTGCTTTAGAATCTGCAAAGTATAATATATATCTTTAAATGCCTGTTTTATCTTTTCTATATTTTCCCACGTAAAATCAAGCGGACTTCTGTAATGAGCGGATAAAATAAACATCCTTATGACTTCTGCCGAATATTTTTCAGTTACTTCTCTTGCTAAAATTATATTGCCAATTGATTTTGACATCTTTTCACCTTTAATATTCACATAACCATTATGCATCCAGTAATTCACAAATTTTTTTCCCGATGCTGCTTCTGACTGTGCGATTTCATTTTCATGATGTGGAAATGTAAGATCAATACCGCCTGCGTGAATATCAATTGTATCTGCTCCTGTATACTTTTTTGACATAACAGAACATTCTATATGCCAGCCGGGTCTTCCTTTTCCCCAGGGTGATTCCCAGTATGGTTCTCCTTCTTTTGCAAATTTCCACAAAGCAAAATCCAGCGGATTTTTTTTCTGGTCATTTATTTCAACCCGGGCACCCTCTCTTAATTCATCTATTTTTTTATTAGAAAGTTTTCCGTAATCTGTAAATTTTTCAACACTAAAATAAACTCCATCTTTTATTATATAAGCATACCCTTTTTCAAGCAAAACTCTTATCAATTCTATCATTTCTTTTATTTCTTCTGTTGCTTTTGGACTTTTATCTGGTTTTTCTATTTTTAATTTTTCTATGTCATCAAAATATGCCTTTGTATATTTTTCTGCTACTTTTTCAAAAGTTGTATTTTTTTCTTTTGCTTTATTTATTATTTTATCATCAACATCTGTTATATTCTGAACATAGATAACTTCAAAACCTTTATATTTTAAATAATTTCTGAAAGTATCAAAAACAATAAAAGGCCTTGCATTGCCTATGTGAAAATAGTTATATACAGTAGGTCCACATACATACATTGTAACTTTACCATCATTTATTGGAACAAATTCTTCTTTTTTACCTGTTAATGTATTATATATTTTCATTTGTTATTTTTCCATAAGAGTAACAGTAGAATATACAGCTATACCTTCTTTTGCTCCGATGAATCCAAGTCCTTCTTCTGTGGTTGCCTTTATTGCAACCTGGGTTATATTAATATTAAGAATTTCAGAAATAATTTGCCTTATTTTTTCTATATATGGAGACATATGCGGATATTCAGCAACAATGATAACGTCAATGTTATTAATTTTGTATCCTTCTTTATTTATCATTTCATTCACTCTTTTTAAAAGTTCTGTGCTTCTTATATTTCTGTATTTTTCATCGGTATTGGGGAAGTAAAAACCAATATCACGCAAACCCGCAGCACCAAGCATTGCATCCATTACCGCATGTAAAAGCACATCAGCATCCGAATGTCCATCTAAACCAAACTCGGAATTTTCAAATTCCAATCCACCTAAAAAAAGTCGCCTTCCCCTTATCAATCTATGAACATCATATCCTATTCCCACTCTCATTTTTAACTCCTTTTAACTATTTTCTTTAAAATTTTAAAATCTTCTTTCGTTGTTATTTTTATATTCATTTTTTCGTCTTCTATCATTTTTACCTTTAAACCTTTTTTTTCAAACAAAACAGCATCATCGGTTGGTTTTATTTTTTTTATAACTTTTTTATCATAAAATTCTATAAATTTTTTAAAATTAAACCCCTGCGGTGTATGTGCGATTCTTAAAAAATTTCTATCTTCTGTTTTTTCAATAAAATTACCTTTTATGTGCTTTACGGTAGAGGCAATTTTTTTTACTGGTATACAGGCATAATAATTTTTTAATTCATCTTTTATTTTTTTTATCAAATTTCTATCAAAAAAAGGCCTCGCACCGTCATGAATAAAAATATTTACAGGGTTATACTTTTTTAAAAGACTTATTGCGTTGTAAACAGAATCGTATCTTTCTTTGCCACCAGAAAGGACATCAATTACTTTTTTAAAACCATATTTTTTTACTATTTTATTTTTTACAGTATCAATATATCTTTTCTCAACAACTAAAAGTATAGCATCTATATCATCGGCTAATTCAAAATTTTTAATGGCATGGGCTATAACTTCCATGCCATTAATTTTTAAATACTGTTTGGGCAATTTACTTTTAAATCTTTTTCCTTTTCCAGCAGCTACAATTATTGCAACATTTTTCATTTACGATTCACTTCAACCTTTGCAAATATTAATCTTCCCGCATCTGTCTGTAAAACATTGGTAACTACCGCTTCTATTCTTCTTCCTATATATCTTCTGGCGTTATCAACCACTATCATAGTGCCGTCATTTAAATATGCAACACCCTGATCTTTTTCTTTGCCTTCTTTCATTATTTTTATGTTTATCCTTTCACCAGGCAAAAATATAGGTTTTATTGCATTGGATAAATCATTAATATTAAGAACTTTTACATTCTGAATTTCAGCAACTTTATTGAGATTATAATCATTTGTGATTATCTTTGCTTTTAAATCTTTTGCAAGCGCAACTAATTTTTCATCAACCTGTTTTATATCAGGATAATCTTTATCAACTATTTTTACCTCAACATCCGGACATTTTTTTATTGCATTAATAGCATCAAGCCCTCTTCTACCTTTATTTCTTTTTAAATTATCCCCCGAATCCGCTATATGTTGAAGTTCTTGCAAAATAAAACGCGGCAGGATAATTTCTCCTTCCATAAACCCGCACTCGCATATATCTGCTATTCTTCCGTCTATAATTGCACTTGTATCAAGAACCTTAGGTGATGAATTTTTTTTATCTTTTTTTCCTTTATAAATTATAAATTGAATAATAACAATTATAAAAGGAACCAGAGCACCCGAAAGTAAATAAATATATTTTTCCTGCATTTTCATTCACCTCCTTTCTTTATTATATTTAAAATATCAATTATATTTTTTATCTTTATTATATCCAGTTTTGTGTTTCCTGTTTTAACCCTTTCAGGAATAACACATCTTTCAAATCCTAATTTTTCAGCCTCTGAAATTCTTGCTTCCATAAAATTCACCGGTCTTATTTCACCATCAAGCCCTAATTCCCCAATGAAAATCAGGTTGGTTGGTATTTTTATATTTTTAAAACTTGAGTATATGGCAGCAGCAATGCCTAAATCTGCGGCTGTTTCAAATATCCTTATTCCGCCTGAAACATTTACAAAAACATCCTGATTCTCAAGATGCAGGTTTAATTTCCTTTCTAAAATAGCAATTATTATTAAAAATCTGTTATAATCTACCCCTATCACAGTTCTTTGCGGAACGCCAAAATTTCTGCGAGATGTTAACGCCTGGATTTCTAACAAAAGTGGTCTTGTTCCTTCCATTACTGTCACTATACCACTTCCGGCTTTTTCCTTTTGAAGGTTGTCAAGGAATATTTTAGAAGGACTTTTAATCTCTAAAAGTCCAGAAGATGTCATCTCAAAAATTCCTATTTCATTTACTGAACCAAAACGATTTTTAACAGATCGCAGTATTTTAAATTGGTAATATTTTTCCGCCTCAAAATAAAGAACCGCATCAACCATATGTTCTAATATCTTTGGTCCTGCTATCATACCTTCTTTTGTTATGTGTCCAATTATAAGAATTGGTATATTTAACCTTTTAGCTGTATATAATATCTGAGCACAACTTTCTCTTACCTGATTTACGGATCCGGCATAAGAATCTATTGTTTCTTTATAAACAGTTTGAATAGAATCAATTATAACGAGTTCCGGGTTTTCTTTTTCTATAATATTAACTATCTTTTCAACACCTGTCTCAATTATTAAAAATAAATTCTTTGAATTTATATCCAATCTATCTGCCCGTAATTTTATCTGAGCATCTGATTCTTCTGCCGAAATATAAAGTACTTTTTTATCGTTTTTTGCAATTTTACCAGCCACAGTCAAAGCAAGAGTTGATTTTCCAGCTCCTGGTTCTCCACCCATAAGTATAAGAGAACCTTTTACAATTCCTCCGCCTAAAACTCTATCAAATTCTTCTATCCCTGTTATTAATCTTTGCTCTTTATTTATTTCTATATCTGTCAAAGAACTTATCTTACTTTCTTCAAACTTTCTATATGAACTTACTTCTTTTTTTTCTATAATCTCTTCCTCATAAAATGTATTAAACTGACCGCAGGAAGGACATTTCCCGAGCCACTTAGAGGAAGAATAACCACAATTACTACAGACAAATTCTGTATTTCTCTTCATAATCTATATATCTAATTCTTTTTGTTCTATCTTTTTTAATAGCATATTAAAAAAATCATCAATATTTACATCTTTTTGTTCTTCACCGCTTCTTTTTCTTACAGAAACTACATTTTTTTGCTGTTCTTTGTCTCCTATTATTAACATAAATGGAATTTTCTGTAAAGTTGAATTTCTTATTTTAGCGCCTATTGTTTCGTTTGCGTTATTTAAAATAATTCTTATCTTTTTTTCTTTTAATTTATTAAATATATTTTCTGCATAATCCTTTACCCTTTCGGTTATTGTGAGTATTGAAACCTGAATAGGAGAAAGCCAGACAGGAAATGCTCCTTTGTAATGTTCTATCAACACTCCAAAAAACCTCTCAAAAGAACCGAGTAAAGCCCTGTGTATCATTATAGTTCTATGTTCTTTACCATCTTCGCCAATATATTTTACATCAAATCTTTCCGGCATATTAAAATCAACCTGGATTGTTGAACATTGCCATGTTCTGTTTAATGCATCTTTTATTTTTATATCAATTTTTGGTCCATAAAATGCTCCACCACCTTCGTCTATGTCATACTTTAAACCCGCCTTTGCTAATGCCTGCTTTAATGCATTTTCTGCGAGTTCCCATACCCTTGCTTCTCCTATTGAATCTTTTGGTTTTGTGCTTAAAAAAATTTCATATTCATAAAATCCAAAAGTTTTTAATACAAAAGTTATCATATCTATAACATTTATTATTTCCTGCTCTAACTGTTCTTCTGTCATAAAAATATGCGCATCATCCTGCGTAAATCCCCTTACTCGCATTAAACCATGCAGAACTCCTGACTTTTCATACCTGTAAACAGTTCCTAATTCACACCAGCGTAAAGGCAATTCTCTGTAACTTCTTAAACTTGTTTTATATATCAATATGTGAAAAGGGCAATTCATAGGTTTGACAAGATATTCCATTTCATCCATCCGCATTGGCGGATACATATTTTCTTTGTAAAAACTTGTATGCCCTGATTTATGCCATAGGTCTATCTTTGCAACATGCGGCGTATATAAAATCTCATACCCTCTCTTTAAATGCTCCTCACGCCAGAAATCCTCTATTTCTTTTCTTATAATTGCACCTTTGGGATGCCAGTAAATAAGTCCGGGTCCAAATTCATCATGGGTTGAAAATAAATCTAACTCTTTTCCTAATTTCCTATGATCGCGTTGCCTGGCTTCTTCGAGTCGTTTTAAATAATCATCAAGTAATTTTTTATCTGGAAAAGAAATACCATAAATCCTTTGAAGCATTTTATTTTTTTCATCACCACGCCAGTATGCACCTGCGAGTTTCAAAAGTTTTATACTTTTTACTTTTGCCGAATTATCAATATGTGGACCTCTGCAAAGGTCAATAAAATTTTCTGTTTTATAGATACTTACTTTGTTATCTTTTATCTCATTTAAAATTTCAATTTTATAATCTTCTCCCATCTTTTTAAACATATCTTTTGCCTTTTCAATATCAATTTCTTCACGGACAAATTTATGTCCTTCTTTTATTATTTTTTCCATTTCTTTTTCAATTTTTAAAAGGTCTTCTTCTGTAAATGGAGTTGCTCTATCAAAATCATAATAAAAACCTTCTGAAATTGCAGGACCTATTGTAACTTTAACATCCTTAAATAAACGTTTTACTGCAGCAGCCATGATATGAGATGTGCTATGCCAATAAACCTCGCGTCCTTCTTCACTATCAAAAGTAACCGGCACTATTTCACCCGATTCTGAAATTTGTGCAGTTAAATCAAGAAGTTTTCCATTAAATTTCACAATCAGAATGTCTTCTATTTTTTCCCCAATATTTTTAAAAAAATCCAAAAAATTACCACTTTCTACTTTATATTCCTTTTCTTTATAAATTATTTTTGGCATTATAATTTTTTACCTCCGCTTATAAAAATTTCTATTGCTGATAAAAAAAGTTAACTGTTCAAGTTCAAGTGAGATATCAACATTTCTTATTTTTAATTTTTCATCGGCTAATAAATATTTTCCAGCAAAATTTAAAATACCTTTAACATTTATGTTCTTCAGTCTATTTATAATTTCCTGCACAGCAGATTTAGGAGTTGTTAATATTATAAGTTCTATTTTCTCTTTTTTTATTATTTTTTCCAATTCTTCAATACTATATATTTTTATTCCATCTATTTCCCAGCCTATTTTATCTGGTGCATTATCAAAACCAGCAACTATTTTAAATCCTCTATCCTTAAATCCAGCATAGGTGAGTAATGCTCTTCCTAAATTTCCTATTCCTATTATTGCAACTTTCCATAATTTTTGTGTTCCTAAAATTTCTGATATTTTGTGGCGTAAAATTTCCACATTATATCCAAGACCCCGCCTGCCAAATTTTCCAAAATAAGAAAGATCCTTTCTAACCTGAGCAGGATTTAATCCAATAAAATTTGCAAGTTCACTGGATGATATAAAATTAATTTTTGATTCCGATAGTTCAATAAAACATTTAAGATATAATGATAACCTGTTTATGGTTGTTTTAGGAATATTTATCTCTTTCATTTTTTATCTTCTTTGTTTACGTTTTCAAAATTTATAATGTCATTCATTTTAAAAGAATGTTCGTGTGTTTTTATATATTCATCAAGTTGTTTTTTTTCTTCAGATTTTTCAATTTCCTGTGAAATTAAAAAGACTTTTTTATTTTCTTTATCAATTCTCATAATTTTTGCTTTTATTATATCTCCCTTTTTAAAATTAATATTTTTTGTTTTTAAAGATAGTTTACCATTTACCCCCTCTATTATCTGACATAAAATCTCATCATTATCAAAATCCAGTATCTTAACATCAATTAACATTCCCTCTTTATATTTATTTAAAAAACTATTCCATGGATTTAAAGATAACTGTTTTAACCCCAAAATTAATTTAAACTTATTTTTATTAATTTCAAGTATCTTAAATTCTTTTTTTTCACCAATTTTTATAATCTCTTCAATTTTGTTGAAATTAAACCAAGATACATCTTTGATATTTACAAAAGCATCAATATTTTCTTCTAATTCCACTTCAATTCCCTGCCCTTCAATAATTTTTTTAACAACCCCTATTACTCTTGCGCCCGGAGGATATCTTTCTTCCATTTTATTCCATGGATTTTCAAAGCATCGTTTTATACTCAAAAAAATTGTATTTGTCTTTTCATCATATTTTAAAATGACTGCCTTTACTTCTTCATCAATTTTATATAAATCCGATAAATTATTTATCTTTTTAAGATATGAAATTTCTTCTTTTGGTATGATGCCATATACCTCATCAGTTAAGGCAACTATTATTTTATCCTCCATAATTTCTTTAATTCTTACATCTAATTTTTCTCCCTGCTTATGAATTTCAATAAATTTTTTATATGGATTTTCTTTTAATCTTTTTATGCTTAATAATATTTTCTCAGAAGAATTATTTATAACAAAAGTTTCTATCTCTTCGCCAGCCTTAAATTTTTCACTAAATTTTTTATAAGGATTCCATGAAATTTCAGATTTATAAATAAAAACCTCTTTATTATCTTTTGTAATAATTATCCCATCCTCTTTTATTTCCTTTATTAAAACCTTTATTTTTTCATTTAATGGAAATAGGTTTTTTATTTCTTCCTGATCTTTTTTCTGTTTTTCAATAAAATAATCCTTGTATGAAATAACAATATTTTTCCTCATTTCATCTAATTGTATTATTTTAAAATTTAATTCTTTATTTAAAATATCTCCGTTATAAAATTTTGTATGCGACATCGGCAAAAACGCAGTTATATTTGCGCCTAAATCCACAATATAACCGCCCTTTATAGATCTTATAACTTTCCCTTTTATATAATATTTTTCTTTATATGCTTTTTTAATATTAAAAAAAACATTTCTTTTATCAACTATAATCTTTGAAAGTAAAACAAGCCCATCATCTGTTTTTAAATTTCTCACCATAACTTCTATTTCTTCGCCTTCGTTTATTTTATCGTAATAATCATATTTTTTTGTTTCTTCATCCGGGATTAATCCTTCTGTTTTATAATTAATATCAACATAGATTTTGCCCTGTTCTTTTCTTATTATTTTACCTTTTACAATACTTCCTTCCTTTATATTTTGATAATTAAAATCTTTATTCTGCATATTATTGTTTTTCTCCATCATATGATTTAATTTTTTTTACAACATTTTTAATAGAGTATTCTGATGTTGAAGCGCCAGCGCTTACTCCAACTATGTTTTTATTTTTAAACCAGGTCTTTTTTAGTTCTTTTTCAGATTCTATAAAATAAACATCATTTAAAATCTCTTTGCATATATCATATAATCGTTTGGTATTTGCACTATTTTTACCTCCTATTATTATCATAATATCTACCTGTTTTGCAATACTTTTTGTTTCTTCCTGCCTTTTATACGTCGCATCACAGATTGTGTTAAAAATTTTAACTTCTGATATACCCTGTTTTAAAGCAGCATCCAGTATATAATTTACAAGTTCTTTAAATAATTCAATATTTTGGGTTGTTTGCGAAACAATTCCTATTTTTTTATCAAATTTAACATTCTTTAAATCTTCTTTAGAACTTATAATTATGGTATTCTGTCCCGAATGTCCTGTTATTCCTTTTACTTCATAATGTTCTTTATCTCCAATTACTACAACCTGATAATTTTCAAGATTTAAAACTTTTACGATATTATGTATTCTTTTTACATAAGGACAAATTGTATCAATTATCCTTGCATTTTTTCCTCTTAAAATTTTTTCTTCATTTAAAGTTATACCATGCGCACTCACAATTACAGAATCACCAGGTTTTACATCATCAATTTTATTTACACATTTAACGCCTGCATCTTTAATTTTTTTTACTTCTATGGCGTTATGAATTATTTCACGTAACATTTTTATCTTTTTACCTTTTTTACTATTAACATTTTCAAAAGCAATCTCTATTGCTCTTTTTACACCAAAACAAAAACCTGCATTTTGTGCAACTATTATTTTCACTTTTCCCATTCCTGTAAAAAATTACTTTTAATCTTTATTATTTCATCCATTAAAACTTTTGTTATCTCTTCATAAGTTTCTTTTTTTGCATCTTTCTTAAAATAATCATTAAAATCTATTGGTTTACCGAAAATAACAGTAACGGGCACAAATACTTTAGGCAATTTCATCTTTTTTGAAAATGCTTTATAAGTATTATGAATATAAGCAGGAATAACCTTTGCTTTTGAATTATATATAAGCATGCCAGAACCTGGTTTGCCCTGTTTTATTTCTCCATCTTCGGTTCTTGTTCCTTCTGGAAAAAAAACAGCTGCATATCCTTCTTTTACTTTATCTTCAAATTCAGCCAATGCAGTTCTATCTATGGTTCCACGTTTTATAGGAAAAGAGCCCCATTTTTTTAGGATAAAACTAACTATTTTATTTCTAAATAAAGTATGCCTTGCCATAAAAACGCATCTCCTTTTCCATGCTGCAATTCCCAAAAGCGGCGGATCTAAAAAACTTGCATGGTTAGAAGCAATAATCACTCCACCTTTATCTGGAATATTTTCTGCGTCTATTACCTTTAATCTATAAAAAACTTTAAAAAGAACATAAAAACTTATTTTTCCTGTCCAGTAAATTATAAATTCAATTATTTTTTCAAAAAATTTCATATATTATAAACTATTTATAATATTAAAAAATTCGGGAAAAGAAGTATTAACACATTCAATATCCTTAATAAGTAAACCATTATCACTAACTAAAGCAGCCACAGAAAAAGCCATTGCAATTCTATGATCGGAAAATGAATCTATATCTGCGTATTTAAATGGTGTGCCATCATTACCCCAAATTATCATTCCATCTTCTTTTTCTACAACCTTTATTCCTATCCTTTTGAAATTTTTTATCATTGTTTTTATCCTATCTGTTTCTTTTACCCTTAATTCCTTTGCATCACTGATAACTGTTTTACCTTTTGCAAAAGCCGCAGCAATTGAAATTACTGGTATCTCATCTATTAAGCGTGGAATAATATCTCCTTTTATAACTGTTCCTTTTAATTTTGAAGATGAAACTTCAATATCTCCAACAGGTTCATTATTAATATTTTTTTTATTTTTTATTTTAATTTTTCCACCCATTTTTTTTACGATATCTATGATGCCAGTTCGGGTAGGATTTATATTGACATTTTTTATGGTAATTTTTGATTTTTTCATAAGTAACCCAGATATTATAAAAAATGCTGCAGAAGAAATATCACCAGGAATAAAAATTTTTTCCCCTTTAAGTTTGCTTCCCGGAAAAAGTTTAATGCTTTTCTTACCTGTAATAATTTTTGCCCCAAAATATTTTAACAGTCTTTCTGTATGATCTCTTGATTTCATTGGTTCAATTATTTCAGTTACACTGCTGGCGTATAAGGCAGCAAGTAAAATACTTGATTTTACCTGAGCGCTTGCAACCGGCATTTTATAAGTAATCCCGTTTAAATTATTACCCTGAACTTTTACGGGAGCATAACCATTATTACTCACAAATTTTGCTCCCATCATTGTAAGCGGCTCAATAACCCTTGCCATTGGTCTTTTTATAATCTGTGTGTCTCCTGTTATAGTTGAGGTAAACGGCTGTGCTGCTAAAATTCCTAAAATCAAACGTATCGCTGTTCCAGAATTACCTACATATAATGTTTCGGTTGGTTCTCTTAACGAATATAATCCATTTCCGTATATATAATAATTTTTTCCTGTTTTTACAATTTTTACTCCTAATTGTCTGAATATATTAACTGTATTCAAAGTATCTTCTGCTTCTAAAAAATTTTCTATCCTTGTTATTCCATCTGCAATACTCCCTATTATGATTGCCCTGTGAGAAATTGATTTATCTCCCTGAACCTCTATTTTCTTTACACAATTTTCTTTAGATGAAATATGTATCTTCTTCATTTTAGTTGTTCCCTTAATAATTTTGCTTTTTTTAATATCTTTTTAATTTTAATTTTTTCATTTTTCTCTAATAATAATTTAAATCTGTTTAACTCTTTTATATATTTTTTTATTTCATTCAACACATTCTCTTTATTATCCATAAAAATATCTGTCCATATTTCTTCACCTGATGCTGCTATCCGTGTTGTATCTAAAAAACCTTTACCTATAATAATTTTTCTTTTTGCTATATTATCTTTTTGAAGTAATATAAGTAAATATACTAAAAGATGTGGAAAATGACTTATGCCAGCCATATATTTATCATGATCTGAAGGACTTAATATAACTAACCGCATTCCTATTTTTTTCCAGAATAATTTTAAAAAATTTAATTTATTTTTATCTGTATTATTATCCATCGTAATAATACATACTCCGTCTTTATATAAATTGTCCATTATGTTGTCAATTCCTTTTTTTTCAGAACCAACCATTGGATGAGAACCTATGAAAAGATGCTTTTTATCAATTTTTTTTATTTCTCTTACAATTTTTTCTTTGATGCTTCCTATATCGGTAACCAAACAATCGCTTTTTAAATATGGATTTATTTTCTTAAAATATTCAGGAATTAATGAAACTGGAAGCGAAATTAAAACAATATCCGCATCTTTAACCGCTTCTTTTATATCAGTTGTAACTTTTGTAGCTGCGTTTTTTAATATTGCTTTTTTTAATTTTTTTATATTTCTTCCCCAGCCCATAACCTGTTTTGCAATTTTATCTTTAAGTAAAGTTTTTCCTAAACTTCCACCCATTAATCCCATTCCTAAAATTGTTACTTTATCAAATTTGAATTTCATTTTTTATCCTTAAATAAAAAAAAGTTATATTTTCCTGTCTATTGCCTTTGCTATCTTTTCTACTTCTTTTACCAGTTTAGAATACTCTGACGGCAAAAGCGACTGATCACCATCTGATAATGCTTCAGCAGGATTTGGATGCACTTCTATAGTTAAACCATCTGCTCCTGCTGCAACTGCCGCTCTTGCCATTGCTGGAATTAATTTTTTCTTTCCAGTCCCGTGCGAAGGATCAATAATTATAGGAAGATGTGAAAGTTCTTTTATCAAAGGAACAGTTGATAAATCCAGTGTATTTCTCGTTGCCTTTTCAAATGTTCTGATTCCCCTTTCACACAAAACCACATTCATATTTCCATTTGACAATATGTATTCAGCTGACATTAACCATTCTTCTACGGTTGCCATAAGTCCTCTTTTTAAAAGAACTGGTTTATTTGTTTTGCCCACCTCTTTTAAAAGTTCAAAATTCTGCATATTTCTTGCACCTATTTGAAACATATCAGCATATCTATTTACCAGTTCAACATGCCTTGTATCTAAAACTTCTGTAACAACAGGCATATTAAAAATATCCCTTGCTTCTGCAAGTATTTTTAATCCTTCTTCTCCTAATCCCTGAAAAGAGTATGGCGAAGTTCTTGGTTTAAATGCTCCACCTCTCAGTATATGCGCACCTGCTTCTTTTACCATTTTAGCGGCTTTTAAGAATTTTTCTCTACCTTCCACAGAACATGGACCTGCTATTAAAATAACCTGTTTTCCTCCTATAAAATAATCTCCTACTTTAACAAGTGTTGGTGTGCTTTTAAAATCTTTACTTGCTAATTTATATGGTTTTAAAATCTGCATAACTTTTTCAACACAGGAAAAACTTTCTAAAGATACTGTCTGTAAAACTCTTTCATCTCCTATAACACCAATTATTGTTCTTTCTTTACCTTTTGAAATATGTGGAATAAGTTTATATTCCTTGATTTTTGAAATAAGATGCTTTAAATCTTTGCTTTTAGTCTTTGGTTTTAATACAATTATCATTGTTTTCCTCCTTGCTTTATTTTTCTAAAATTTTTTTTAGTTCTTTTATCAATCTTTTATTTTCATCCATTTTGCCAATAGTTATCCTGGCATAATTATCAAAAAAAGGTCTTATGATGATGCCTTTTTTTAATAATTCTTCAAAAACATATTTACTGCCGTATTTAAATTTAACAAAAATAAAATTCGTATGGGATTTTACATATTCTATTTTTAATTTTTCAAATTCTTTTTCTAAAAATTTTTTTCCAGTATTATTTATTTTTATTGTTTTTTTTATATGCGTATTATCCTTTAACGCATATAAAGCAGCAACCTGGGCAAGGGAATTGACATTAAAAGGTGGTCTGACACGATCAATAAAATTTACTATTTCAGAATCTGCTATACCATAACCTATTCTTAAACCTGCAAGTCCATATATTTTAGAAAAAGTTCTAAGGACAATTAAATTTTTATATTTTGAAAGATACGTAATTCCATCAGGATAATTTTTATCATAAACATATTCAAAATATGCTTCATCTAAAACCACTATTGTCTTTTCGCTAACATTTTGCATAAATTTTTCAAATTCTTCTTTTGTTATTATTGTTCCTGTCGGATTATTCGGATTGCAAAGAAAAACTAATTTTGTTTTTCCCGATAATTTTTCAATAAATCTTTCTATATCATGTCTAAAATTTTTATGTGGGATCTGAATTGGAATTCCACCCACTATATCGGTTACTATTGAATACACAACAAAAGAAAGTGATGAAAACATAACTTCATCTCCGGGTTCCACAAATATTTCTGCTATTAACTGTTCCAGTTCATTTGAACCATTTCCAAACATTAACATATCTTCTTTTACTTTGAGATGTTCAGAAAGTGCAGACCGCAAATAATAAACAGAACTTTCAGGATATAAATTTAAATCTTTTAATTTTTTCTTTATACCTTCTAATGCGAGTTTAGAAGGACCTAAAGGATTTTCATTTGATGCAAGTTTTATTATATCTTTTATGCCATATTCTCTTTTAACCTCTTCTATAGGTTTTCCTGGAATATAAGGCGAAATATTCAAAATACTTTTTTTTACAATATTAGAAAAATTTTCCATACTTTCTCCAAAATTTTATAATTTGATAAGTTTTGGGGTTTATTTAATAATTTAATATTATGATTTTATTATTCCAAAACTTATAATTATTTATTAATAAAATCATTTTATTATACCTCTATTTTTATATATTTTCAAGGTTATCTTGAATATATTTTTATATATTAAAAGTTCAGTTATTGGTAGAAAACTCTTAAAAATGCTCCATTGAAAGAAAGCCGAAAGGCAAGTACAGTAGGGGAAATAAGGGTAATATGAGTCATAAGGAAGAAATCTGGCAGTTGTAAAGTTGGAAAAAGATAAGTTGAGAAGGTATTAAATCAGGATTGACTTGTTAATCTCAATTAACATGATTATAAAATATAAAGGTTATCGTTCGCCTGCCTTTAAAATAACAACACCATAAATATTATGGAAAATATTAAAATTATTATGGGGTTGTTTAAAAAATAATAAAAAAGTAATTTTTTTAATACTAACTAAACTATTATTTTTGGTCTATCCTTATTCCCAACACAATGTGTTTTTTTAATAGATTTATTAATAAAATATGTTATAATTTTTAAAATTTTATTTTTAAAGGAGGTGTTGAAATGGTAGAAAAAATATTTGAAACTGGCTCAATCAGAAATATTGCTATATGTGGCGCACCGGGAGTTGGTAAAACAACACTCGCCGAATCTTTACTTTTTTTATCAAGCCAAATCTCACAGATGGGAAACATAACAAAAGGCAATACAGTTATGGATTTTGACGAGGAAGAAATTTCAAAAAAAATGTCTCTAAAAATTTCACTTGCTTATCTTGAATGGCAGAATAATAAAATTAATATTTTAGATGTTCCCGGAATCCCCGACCTTGTTTTTGAAATAAAAAGCGCAACTTCAGTTGTTGAAGGAATAATTTTTACAATAAATGCAGAAGATGGAATAACTATTGACACAGAAAGAAACTGGAATCTTATAAAAGAAAATAAAATACCTGTAATCATTTTTATTAACAAAATGGATGGAGAAAATATAAATTTTGAAAAAATTTTAGATGATGCCTCAGCGAAATTTAAAAAAACTGTTTTACCTTTATTTCTCCCTATAGGTGCAGGAAAAGATTTTAAAGGTATATTGGATATAATAAATTTAAAAGCATTTTATTTTGAAAAAAACAATTTAAAAGAAGCAGAAATGCCTAACGATATAAAAAACATCGCACTGAAATATAAAGAAAAATTACTTGATGTTTCTGCAGAATCAAATGATGCTCTCACAGAAAAATATTTAAATGGTGAACAACTCACTGAGCAGGAGTTCAAAACTGGATTAAAGACAAGCGTGCTTGATGGTAAATTAATTCCTGTTTTATGCGGTTCTGCCTTAAATACTTTCGGTATTAAAAATTTACTTGATACAATTATTAATTATGTCCCTTTACCTTGTGAAATTATTAAAGAAAAAGAAGGATATATTCCGAATAATCCTGAGCAAAAAATAAAAAGAAAATGTAATTCATCAGATCCAATGAGTGCTATAATTTTTAAAACACGAATTGATCCCTTTGCTGGAAAGATATCTTATTGTAAAATAATTTCAGGAACTTTAACTCTTGGAAAAGAAATTTTCAATTCAACCAAAAATATAAAGGAAAAACCTGCCCACCTATGGCTCGCTGTTGGCAAAAATTTAAGGGATACTCAAACTTTTAAAGCAGGTGATATAATGGTTTTTACAAAGCAAGATAATTTTGAAACCGGGACAACCCTTTCTGATATTGATAACCCGATAGTATATGAACCTTTAAAACCACCAAAACCATCTTATTTTGTTGCTGTGCATTCAAGCGACAGAAAATCAGCGGATAAATTTTCAGAAGTTTTTCAAAATATAATAAAAGAAGATCCTTCTATAAATTATGTTTATAATGATATTACAAAAGAAGTGGTTGTATCCTGCGCCGGAGAAACTCAGGCAAGAATTGCTTTTGATCTGGTAAAACACAGATATAAATTAAATTTTGAAACAAGAGTCCCCAGAGTTTCATATAAAGAAACCATAACTTCAAAAGCCGAAGGCCACTATAAACATAAAAAACAATCAGGCGGCCACGGACAATACGGAGAAGTATATTTACGCATTGAACCCTTAAAAAGAGATGAAGGTTTTGTTTTTACAGAAGAAATCTTTGGCGGTGCGATACCTAAAAATTATATACCTGCAATTGAAAAAGGAGCAATAGAAGCATGCCTTTCAGGTGTTATTGCTGGTTATCCTGTTGTTGATTTAAAAGTTAATGTCTATGACGGCACATATCATGATGTTGATTCTTCTGATTTATCTTTTAGAATCGCTGGGCTTCACGCTACAAAACTTGCAATTGAAGCCGCAAAACCTGTTATATTGGAGCCGATTGCAAAAGTTAAAGTTTATGTTGAAGAAAATGATATAGGAAATATAATGAGCGATATAAGCACAAGGCGTGGAAAAGTTTTAGGCATGGAAAAATTTTCTGATAATTTAACAGTAATAAATGCTCACGTTCCCCAGAGTGAAATGCTCACCTATCTTTCTGCTTTAAATAGTATGACAAAAGGTAAAGGATATTTTGAAATGGAATTTTCTCATTATGAATACCTGCCTTTTAACGAATATGATAAAGCTAAGAAACAGGCAGAAGAAATTAAAAAGGAAGAAGAAGCAAGAAAAAACGAATAAGTGTTAAAAATAATTTACGATTTACGGCTTGCGATTTACAATCGAAATATAAAAAATTTCACTTTAATAAATTAATCTTTATCCAAATCTTAAAAAAATACTAGGGGATAAGTATTTTTGAAAAAATTTAAATAATAGTTCAGCCACATTGAGTAACTTTGTAAAAATTTAAATACTTATAAAAATTCTTAAAGGTGTTATCGCAATGAAACCGAAAGATAAGTTTAAAAAATAATGGCAATATAAGACTTAAGGAAACGATCTTGCAGTTGTAGATAGACGCAATGGACAAACTTTGTTCTATAAGTGGCTAAATTATTACAATTTTTTATACAAATCTTTTTCTTATAACTTTTTTTATTAATTCTTCTGGCAGGTTTTCTTTAATAATTACTTTCCCTATATCTATTATAAATACAAAACGATTTTTTCCTGTTATAAATTTTTTATCACTCCAGAAATGTTTCATAATATTTTCTATTTTGCAATTCTTTATTTTATTCGGCAAACCAATTTGCAAAAGAAGATTTTCTATCTTTAAAGCTATATCTTTTTTTAATAAGCCCAACCTTACTGCTATATCATTTGCGCATATAATACCGATTGAAACTGCCTCACCATGTTTGTATTTATATTTTGAGGCTGCTTCGACTGCATGACCTATTGTATGTCCATAATTTAATTTTACTCTTATGCCCTTTGTATCAAATTCATCCCTGCTTACTATATCTGCTTTTATTTTATAACTTTCTTTAACTATTTCAAATAAAACTTTTTTATCAAAATTAAAAACTTTATTAACATTTTTTTCAATGAAATAAAAAAAATCTTTAGAATATATTGCACCGTATTTTACAACCTCGGCAAGTGCTGATTTGATTTCTCTTTTATCTAGAGTTTTAAGAACATCAATGTCGCCAATAACAATCCGTGGCTGATAAAATCCACCAACTATATTTTTGGTATCATTAAAATCAATTCCGACTTTTCCACCTATACCACTATCAACAAAAGCTAAAAGCGAAGTTGGTATCTGCACATAACTTATACCTCTTTTAAAAGTATGAGCAACAAAACCTCCTAAATCCCCTATAACCCCACCACCTAAATTTATTATAAATATCTTATTATCTTTTTTATTATATTCAACAAGTTGCCCTATCAACTTTTTGTAAGAATCAAAATTTTTATATTTTTCTCCTTCTTTTATAATACCTGTTCTTATCTCTTTATAATTTCCATTTTTTAATACTGATAATATTCTTTTTAAATATAACCTTGCGACCTTAGTATTTGTAATAATATATATACTATCTCCCAATTTTAGCGGATTAATAATTTCATTTATTTTATCCAAAATTCCACTTCCGATTAAAATATCATAATCCCTGTTTGCACCTACTTTTACTTTAAGTTTTTTAAACATAAAAACCCTTTTTTAACTTATTTTTCAAACATAAATTTATTCTGTTTATTATCAAATGGTAAAGGATAATCCCCATCAAAGCAAGCCATACAAAATTTATCTTTTTTGCCACCGATTGCTTTTATCAAACCATCTAAAGAAAGGTAAGCCAGAGAATCCACGCGAAGGTATTTTCTTATTTCTTCTATTGTATGGTTATTTGCTATAAGTTCTGTTCTTGTTGGAAAATCCATTCCATAAAAACACGGATTAAAAATGGGTGGGGATGAAATCCTGTAATGAATTTCTTTAGCACCTGCTTGTTTTATCATTTTTGCAATTTTTCTACTCGTTGTCCCGCGAACAATTGAATCATCTATAACAACAACCCTTTTTCCTTCTAAAATTTCACGAACAGAATTTAACTTTAATTTAACTCCAAAATCCCTTATTGCCTGCTCTGGTTCTATAAATGTTCTTCCAATATAATGATTTCTTATTAAACCCATGTCATATTTTATTCCTGTTGTTTCTGAATATCCTATTGCAGCAATCACCCCCGAATCAGGAACAGGTATTACTACATCAGCTTCGCAGGGTGCTTCTTTACCTAACTGCCTTCCTAATTCCCTTCTTATATCATTTACGGTCCTATTAAAGATAAAACTATCCGGTCTTGCAAAATAAATAAATTCAAAAACACACATTGCACTTCTCTGTCTTTCTGCAAATTTTTCTGTTTTAACTCCATCTTTCGAAAAAACCACAATTTCACCAGGTTCAACTGTGAAAATTCTTTTTGCATTTAACAGATCAAAAGCGCATGTTTCAGATGCAACTATATAAGTCCCGTCAATCTGTCCAACTTCCAGTGGTCTGAAACCATTCGGGTCCCTGGCTGCTATTAAAAAATCTTTATTCAAAATAACAAATGAAAAAGCGCCCTTTAATTCTTTTAATGAATTTTTAACTGCTTCAACAAAGTCATACATATTATTTTTAGCAATAAGATGAACCAAAATTTCACTATCCACGGTTGATTCAAAAATTGATCCACTTTTTTCAAGAGCAAATCTTATTTCCTGAGAATTAATAAGATTCCCATTATGTGCAACAGCAAGTGGTCCATTTATATAATTTACTTTTATTGGCTGTGCATTTTCAATCGTCGTAGAACCTGTGGTTGAATAACGCACGTGTCCTATAGCTTTATTACCCTTTAAATAATTTAATTTTTTTTCATCAAAAATTTCTGATACTAATCCCATCTCCTTTATTTCATATGATTTACCTGATGAATCAATAGTTACAATTCCTGCGCTTTCCTGTCCCCTATGTTGTAAAGCATAAAGCCCTAAATAAGCAAGTTTAGCTGCCTCGTCGTGTCCATAAATTCCAATTATTCCACAAGCCTCTTTTATTTTATCTTTATACATATTCATTTACTCCTGACATCCATAATTTTTTAATTTCATCAATATCTATATTTAATTTTTTAGAATATTTTTTAGAAGCCCAATCAATATTTATTATTAATCTGTTTCCACCTGTTTTCCCGATTTCCGTTGCTATTATTTTATTCTTTGATGCGATACGCTTTAACTTTAATAAATTTTCTCTTTTCACTGTTACTATCGCCCGTGATTGAGTTTCACCGAATAAAAGAGCATCAACTCTTATATCGCTTTGTAATTCAATATATGCACCTATGGCTTTATTGCCATGTAAACTACCTGATATACAACATTCAACAAGAGCAATTGCTAATCCGCCTTTGCTAATATCATGAGCAGAAATTATAATTTCTTTTTTAATACCTTCCACGCATGTCTTTTGTAAATTTATTTCTCTTTTTAAATCAATCGCAGGAACTGGTCCTTTTATCAAATTATGAATTTCTTTTAAATATTCAGATGCTCCTATTTCTTCCTTTATCTCACCCAATAATACAATTATATCCCCTTCATTTTTAAAATATTGTTTTGCATATCTTTTATTTTTACCTTTTATATATCCAACCATACCAACGACAGGGGTTGGATAAATTGCATTTTCAGGACTTTCATTATAAAAACTGACATTACCGCTTATAACTGGTGTATTTAATTTTTTAGCCGCATACGCCATTCCTTCCACTGCTTTTTTAAATTGATAAAATATCTCTGGATCCTCGGGGTTCCCAAAATTAAGACAATTTGTAAAAGCAACTGGCTGTGCTCCACTCATACTTACATTCCTTGCTGCTTCTACAACTGCTGCCATTCCACCTAAAAATGGATCAAGGTAAACATATCGCCCATTTCCATCAACCGATGTTGCAATCATCAAATCTTTATCTTTTATATTGATAACTGCTGAATCAGAACCTGGTAAAGTAAAAGTATTTGTCTGAACCATATGGTCATACTGTCGCCAGATATTTGATTTGCAAGCAATATTTGGTGAAGAAATTAGTTTTTTTAAAACGCTTTCCAAATCTTCTGGTATTTTTATATCATCTATTTTAATATTTATATCTTTTAAATACGCAGGTTTTACTCCTTTTTGCTTTTTTAAGGGAAAATATTTGTAGTTACTATCGGTTAAAGCCCTCACAGGTATATCTGCAACAATTTTACCTTTTTCATAAATCCTGAACTGCTGTTCTTTTATTACTCTGCCAATTTTCACAGCATGTAAGCCCCATTTTTTTAAAATTTTTTCTACTTTTTTTTCATTTCCCTTTTTGCAAACAAGCAACATTCTTTCCTGAGATTCAGAAAGCAAAACTTCATAAGCGTTCATATTTAATTCTCTTTTTGGAACTTTATCTATATCAATTTCAACCCCTGTTCCTGCCCTGTATGCCATCTCAGAAGAAGATGAGGTAAGTCCAGCAGCCCCCATATCCTGAATCCCAATTATTAAATTTTTATCAATAAGTTCTAAAGTTGCTTCCAGTAAAAGTTTTTCCATAAAAGGATCTGCAACCTGAACCGAAGAACGTCTTTTCTGATTTTCTTCAGTAAGTTCTGCTGAAGCAAATGACGCTCCGTGTATCCCATCTCTGCCGGTTAAAGCTCCAATATACATTACTGGATTCCCTGGGCCTTTCGCTATGCCTTTTTTTATCTTTTTTTTATTTACTATTCCAATTGTCATTGCATTAACCAGACAATTATCCTGATAGGCATCTTCAAAAAATGTTTCACCAGCAACGGTTGGAACTCCAACACAATTTCCATAAAAAGCAATTCCGCTTACAACTCCTTTTAAAAGATGCTGAGTTTTAAAAGTATTTAAATTCCCGAATCTTAAAGAATCCAAAATAGCAACAGGTCTTGCTCCCATTGTAAAAATATCTCTCAATATACCACCTACTCCTGTTGCAGCCCCCTGAAATGGTTCCACAGAAGACGGATGATTATGGGATTCTATTTTAAATGCAACTCCTATATCAAATCCAGTATCTATGATTCCCGCATTTTCTCCTGGTCCCTGTAAAACATATTTGCCTTTTGTTGGAAATTTTTTTAAAACTGGTTTTGAATGTTTATAACTACAGTGTTCTGACCACATTGCAGAAAAAACACCCAATTCAACTATATTTGGTTTTCTGCCTAATATTTTTAATATGTTTTCGTATTCTTCTTTTTTTAAATTATGTTCTTTTAAAATTTCATCTGTTATTTCAACATTATAATTTTGCATTTTTTACCTTTTTAACTTTTTTTGATATAATTAATAAGAGATTCCCATATCAGTTTACCATCTTCCGAACCTAAATCTTTTATCATTGCTCTTTCAGGATGTGGCATCATCCCTAATATGTTCTCTTTTGTATTCATTATTCCTGCGATATTATATACAGAACCATTAATATTTGCCTCATCTGTTATATTTCCATTTATATCACAATATCTGAAAGCAATTTTTTCCGTTGCGATTAATGTATTTAATGTTCTTTCATCGCAAAAATAGTTTCCTTCACCATGAGCAACAGGTATCTTCAGAACCTGCCCCTTTTCGCATTTATTTGTAAAAGGTGTTTCGTTGTTTTCAACAATAACATTCACATATTCACATATAAATTTTAAATTTTTATTATGCAACATAGTTCCTGGCAAAAGTCCTGCTTCCAGCAAAATCTGAAAGCCATTGCATATTCCTATTATAAATTTATTTTTTTTATTTGCAAATTCATTTATACTTTCCATAACTTTTGAAAAACGCGCTATAGCTCCACTTCTTAAATAATCGCCGTAAGAAAAGCCCCCGGGGAAAATAAGACAATCATATTTTTTTATATTCTTAGATTCGTGCCATATAAATTCCGCATCCTGATTTAAAATATCTCTTACTGCCCATAAACAATCAGCATCACAATTAGACCCGGGAAAAACAACAACTCCAAATTTTATTTTTTTCCCCATATCACTCAATCTCAAAATCATATTTTTCAATATTTGGATTTGCAAGCAACCTGTCACATATTTCATCAATTTCTTTTTTTATCTTTTTTTTATCACCATTTTCTATTTCAATTTCAATAAATTTACCTATTCTTACATCTTTTATATTTTTATATCCCATTTTTAAAAGTGCGGCATTTACTGTTTTTCCCTGTGGTTCTAAAACGCCATCTTTAAAAGTAACATATACTTTTGCCTTTGCCATTAAACACCTCATTTTTAATTTTTTTATAGGAATTATATTTTTATTATATAGAATTTATATGTTTTTACAAGTTATTTTTTATACTATTTAAATTTAAATTTGCCTTTTCTAAAAACTTCAAAACACAAATTGCTGATGTCTTCATCATATAATTTGCTCTTATTTTTCATTATTTCATCTAATGCCTTATTTATCCCGAGTCCTTTTCTATATGGTCTTTTAAATGTCATCGCTTCAACAACATCAGAAATACCTATTATTTTTGCCTCTAATAAAATTTTATCTCCTTTTAACCCCAGCGGATAACCTGTTCCATTTATTCTTTCGTGATGCTGGTAAACTATCTTCGCAATTGGCCAGGGAAAATAAATTGATTTTAAAATATTATATCCCTCTTCGGGATGTTTTTTAATTATTTCATACTCATTTTCCGTGAGTTTTTCTGGTTTATTTAAAATAGAACTTGATATAAAAATTTTACCTATGTCATGAATTATAGCGGCAATGTATATCCCTTCTGCCTGATTATCAGACATACCATATTCTTTTGCTAAAAATTTTGCAAGTTCTGCTGTTCTTCTCTGGTGTCCAACAGTATATAAATCTTTTTTTTCAACTAATTTTTCCATCGCAGTTATGATGCCATCCATAATTTTTTTCACGACTATAAAATCTTTTTCTATTTTATTTAAAAAATATTTTCCTTCACCTATATCTTTCACTATGGATAAAACAACTGGCTTTTCGTTATATTGAATCATATGTGCGTTAACTTCATACATCATAACATCGCAATTTGATTTTTTTATAGAAACCTCAAAAATTGCTTTTTTTTCTTTTTTTAATCTTTGCAAAACATTATTGAAATTTTTTTTATTAAAATTTTCATAAAAATCAAAAGGGTTTTTTTTAATTATTTCATCTCTTGTTAAACCTAATTGTTCGCATGCAGTTTCATTTACTTCAAAAAATTTCCCTAATTTATTATTATCAATTGTATGCAAAACAATTGCATCGTTTAATTTATTAAAAATAGTTTCATATAACTTTAATTTATTTTCAAATCTTATTTTATTTATAGTTAACACTAAAGCAAATGGAATATTTTCAGCATTATGTATTCTCGCAATATTCATAACTCCAACGAATACATCACGTTTTTTAATAAATCTTCCTGTTTCTCCACCTACAAAACCTTCTCTAAATGCTCTTTTAAAAATTCTTTTTATCTTTTTAATATTTGGTTGAAAAACCAATTCAAAAAAATTTTTACCTTCTATGTCTCTATCTTGTAAAAAACCAAACATCTGAATTGCTTTTTCTGAAGAAAATAATATATTATAATTTTTATCAATTATAAAAATTGCTTCATTTGATGTCATTATAACTTTTTTATACATTTCTTCAGAATTTTTAAGAGAATTTTGGAGGGTTTTAATTTTTAAATTAAGAGTTTTAAAATCTAATGTGTTCGGCTGGTAATTATCAAATTCTTTTAAAGGGAAAAACTGTGGATACCTTTTTTTAGTCAATCCAGGCTCCTCTTTTATTTAGTCAAAAAAATTTAGTCAAATTAAAAAATATTATATAAAAAATTCATAAAAAGTAAAGAATTTTTATTGTTTGAAACTTTTTATTATTAATTTCAAATCGAAAATAAAAAACGGTAAATCTCAATTTTTTACTCAACACCTAACATATTTTCATTCAAGCACTGGTCCTCCTGCTATTGCATCTGGGCATCTTATACATTTCTCGTCATTACACCGAGTAATTTCAGGTTTTAATTGAATAACTCTTGCTGCTTTTTTTAATAAAGCATTAATTGAAAATAACCGCCATAAACTTTTACCCACTAAAACTTTTTTATCAACATCATACAAAAAAGCATTAAAATTAACAAATCCTTCTGAACATCCACCACATTCAATTTCTATCGGATTTTCATTTGTATCTCTTGCCCATCTTATAAACATTTTCCTGCCTGTCATCTGCTCCGCAAGATGCAATGCAGTTAATCTATTTAAATCAACGCCCATTAAGAGTATATAACCATTAAATAGTGCAAGTTCCCTTAAAGGCGCAAATACATCCATCGGTTTTTGTGTTTTTATAATTTCGCTTGCAAATGGTCCTATGCCAGAAAAAGAGCAAACAGGATGATTTCCACGTATTCTTTCTTTCATCTGCAATATTGTATATGGTATTAACCCCATATCTTTTCTGGAAATCTCATTAGAGGAAGTTGTAAAAATTTCATTACTTTCATCTATTTTTATAGAATAATTATATCCATTTTTTTTGTATCTTTTTTCATCAGGCGGATTTATTAAAAATTTATAAGAAAAAGTAGGCACTATAATTGTGCAACCATAATCTAAAAAAACATTAATTAAAGATAAAACCCCGCCTTCTATTTCATCACCAAACGATTTTAAAGAAGAATGCAGACAAATACATTTTCCTTTGATATTTAATTTTTTTATTGTTTCACTGATTAATCTTATTAATATCATATAAAAATTTATTTCATAAAAACATTAAAAACAACTTCTTTTTCAATATTTTCAAATTTTAGTTCCCAGTTATGCGTTTTAAATATACTTTCACAAATTAAAAAATTTAGTATCTGTGTTTTATATTCTTCACTTTCAACATTTATATTGTAGATATCGTATTTAAAGATATTATCATATAATTTTTTATTTAATTTATTACTTGAAATTTTTATATATAAATTATATTTGTCACCATTCTTTTTTATCCCAGTTATTATTTTTTTATTTATATCAGAAAAAAATATAGCATTTTCAAACAAAATATTTAAAGCTCTTGTTATTCTATATCTATCAATATTTAACAATATTTTATACTCCGGGAATTCTTTTTCTATTTTAATTTTTTTGGATTTATTTTTTATTATATCTTTAAAAATTTTTAAAACATCCTTTTCTGCCTTTTGCAAATCAATTGTCTTGGTTTCAAGTTTTATGATATCTAACATATCGTTCATTAAATCGTCTATTTTTCCAACATTATTTCTTATTATATTTAACTTTTTTTTCTGTAATTGTTTGCATTTATTTTCTCTAAATTTTTCTAAAATTTTTACTGCCTCTTTTATTTCAATAACAGGATTTAATAATCCTTCTGTAATATTAATTATAAAATTTAATTTTGCATTTTCAATCCATTTCATCTTTTTTAAGTTTTCATCAAGAATTTCTTTACTCTTTTGAAGTTCAATAAAAATTTTATTTCTTTCATAAGCATATAAAAGTGATTTTTTAAAAAGGTCACTATCCATCCTGCCTTTTACAAGATAATCCTGAGCCCCTTCCTTTAATGCTTTGATTGCAGTTATCTCATCATCTAACCCCGTTATAACAACAATTGGTATCTGCAATGCTTTATCCCTTACCCTGTTCAAAGTATAAATACCATTACTATCAGGTAAGGACAGGTCAAGCAATATAATATCAGGTTTCACTCTTTCAATTGCCTGTAAACCGTTCAATAAAGTATTTGCTATTTCAAGATAAAAAGGTGAATTTCTTATCTCTGATAATATCTCCCATATTAATCTCACATCACCTTCGTTATCTTCTATCAGTAAAACTTTTAGATGTTTTTTTTCTTCCATCATATTTTGCCTTTATTTTTTTTGTAATCTTACTGTATTTAACCAAAATTCTTCAATTCCCCTTATTACTCTAATAAATTCATCAAGACGCAATGGTTTTACAATATAACAATTGGCACCTGATTTATATGCCTTTATCACACTTTCTTCTGCCTCAGATGAAGAAATAATTATTACTGGAATATCCTTAAATTCTTCTGATCCTTTTATTTCTTTTAAAACTTCAAAACCATCTTTTTTAGGAATATTTAAATCAAGCAAAATAATATCCGGCATTTTTCTATTAAAAAATTCATTTTTTCTCAATAGATATTCACTAACCTGTTCTCCATCTGTAAGGACAGTAATATTTTTTTCTATCACAAAATCTTTTAATACTTCTTTTATCAATCTTACATCTGCCTGGTTATCTTCTACAAGCAATATTTCAAAAATTCTTTTATCTATTATACTATTCATTTTTATCTCCTTTTATTTTGCTTTTTACCGGTATATTAAAATAAAAAGTTGAACCTTTTGCCGGCTCTGATTCAACCCATATTTTTCCATTATGGAGTTCAATAATTTTTTTGCATATAGCAAGCCCTATCCCTGTTCCAGGATATTCATCTTTTGTATGCAACCTTTTAAATAATTCAAATATCTTATCCAGATATTCTTTACTGATGCCAATTCCGTTATCCTTTACAGAAAAAGTTATTTCGTTTTTACTTCGCCTGGCTGAAATAACAATAACAAGCGGTTCTTCTTTTTTTGAAAATATTAAAGCATTTAATATTAAATTTTGAAAAACCTGTTCTATTAAAACCTTATCCCCCCACATTTCTGGCAAATTATCATATATTATCTGAGCGTTTTTTTCTTTAATTAAATAAGAAATATCTGCTATTACTTTTTTTATAATTTCTATAGTATTTATTAATTCAAATCCTCCGGTTATCCTGCCAATTCTTGAATAATCTAAAAGTGCTTTAATTAACTGCTGCATTCTATTTGTCCCTTCAACTATGTATTTTATAAAATCATCCGCATCTTTATCTAATTGATTTTTATATCTTCTCTCCAAAAGTTGAACATAACTTGATATCATTCTTAACGGTTCCTGTAAATCATGTGATGCAATATATGCAAATTGCTCAAGTTCTGTATTTGCTCTTTCTAATTCTTTTATTATCATTTTTAATTTTTCTTCTATTTCTTTTTGTTTTGTTATATCAACAACTGTTATTAAATTTGCTTTTTTCCCCTCGCATATAATTTGCTTAAAATTCATATCTATATATTTTATTTTACCATTTCCTGTTACTATTCTTATCTGAACATTATATATCTTATCACTTTTAAATTCAGCAGCTTCTCCCATATAAATCATAGCCATCCTTTTCTCATCTGGATGAACCATATCAATAAAATCCTTATTTTTAAATTTATATAAATCTTCTAATTTTACTTCTAAAATATCAGATATAGATTTATTTGCATATTTTATTTTATTATCTTGATTTATAAGAATACCATATGAAGCCTGTTCTGAAAATGTTTTAAACTTTTCCTCTGATTCTTTTAAAAGTATTTGTGATTTTACTTTATCATCAACATTTCTCATTACACCTAACATTCTATATACTTTATTATTTTTATCTGTTAGAAATATTCCTTCATCTTCTACGTATATATAATATCCTTTTTTATGTAAAAATCTATATTCTGCAACATATTTTCCCCTATTTTTAAATGCTACTTCCAATAATTCAACTGCTCTTTTTCTATCATCTGGATGTATCATTTCTTCCCATTTTTTAATATCAACTCTTTTATTAAATTCTTCTACATGCGTTCCCAATATCTTATCAACTGCACCAGCCCATAAAATTTTTCCTGTCTTTACATTATAATCATAAATTATCTGTCCAATCTGATTAATAAGAATATTGTGTAATCTCTGATATTCTTTTAATAACTCTTCTGCTTCTTTCCTTTTTGTTATATCTCTTATTATGGAAAGGGCTACTTTTTTATTCTCTAAATAAAACGAACGTGTATTAATCTCCACTTTTATATTCTTGCCATATTTATCTAAAATTTCAGTTTCATATATACAGTGTCTTTTGGTTGCAAGTGCTTTGCCTATTCTCGGAAAATCTACAAGAAAAGCAGGCGTCACAATATCCTGTGGTCTTTTTTTAAATAATTCATTTTTGTTGTATTTTAATAATTCAATTGCTTTTTTATTTGCTTCTATAAAATAACCTGCTTTCCCATCTTTTTTTATTTCATTTACTAAAACTATATCATTTGTGTTTTGAAAAATTTCCCTGTATTTTCTTTCATTTTCTTTTAATTTACTTTGCATGTCATAAAATTTAATAATATTGGATAGTAATTTAACAGTTTTTAATAATATCCTTTTTTTAGCATCGGTATATAAAGGTTTTACCTTTTGTGATTTACATATATCAAAGGTAATTGAACCCAGGGTTTTATCTTTATAATTTACTGGAATGAATATTAATGTATCAATATCTAATTCAGATAAAAAATCTTTTATTAAATTTTTTGTTTTTTTATCTTTTATCTTTCTTGAAATATTTTTAGTTATTTTATCTATATAAAAAACTTTAATTGATTTATTAAAAAAATATTTTACAATTTTATCTGGCAATTTATAATTTAAACTTGATTTTATCCCTTTATCTTTCCATTCCACAATGCACTCATGATAAGATTCTCTGTATGCATTATATGAAACCCTGGAAAAATTAAATGACTTACCGATTAATTTAAAGATTCTCTCAAGCGTTTTTCTTTCATCAAATTTTGTAATAAAACTTATCTTATACAATTTATTCAGTATTTTTTCTAAAAAAACTCTTTCATTTTCTGTTTTTTTTAAAATAATTTTTTCCTTCATAAGTATAAAACCCTGATATTATTTTATTAATTTTTTAAGTTATTACATTGCTCCCATTTTTTTTTATTATATATTTTTTATAAGATAAAGTAAAGATAAAAAATAATTTATTTTTAGAAATTTAATATTTTTAATCTTATTTTATAAATCACAAATTTTTTTCATTCGGCAATGGACATGGACGCAAGGTTTTTGCTATTTCCACTCTGTAAACGCACCTTTGCCAAATTCTTCAATTATTTTTACTTTTCTCTTTTTCCTTTTCGCTATTAAAAATAATCCTGCAAATACTATTAAAAAACTCATCAATAGATAAAATATTTCCGCAGGAATCTTTATATTATTTTCTTGTCTTTTTTCTGTCTTCCTTATAAAAACCCTGACACCATCATATATACCACGAGCATATTCTTCATTTTTAAAATATGGTATTATTTTATTATCTATTATGCTGGATAACAAAGATGTTAAAGACTCATTAATCTGTGTCCCACTTTCATAATATAATTTCCTGTCCTTTATTGTAATAGCAAA
This sequence comes from Candidatus Methylomirabilis sp., assembly GCA_020722985.1. GTDB lineage: Bacteria > Oederibacteriota > PGYV01 > PGYV01 > DYJU01 > DYJU01. Next base: position 15,448 of record DYJU01000004.1, on the reverse strand, counting down.
CAAAATTGTATTCTGTCTGTCTGTTTTTATTGAATTAAATATATTTCTTATAAAATTTTCAAAAACAATATCTTCATCTGTATAATCTTTTAACGAATTAATTATAATTATTTTAAATTTAATTCCGGTTATTTTATTATATTTTATCAACAATTCATTTAATGATTTTCTATCGGTCTCTTTTAAAATTTTCGCAAAATCATAAATATAATTATCATCAATATTAAAAATTTGCGCATATAATAAAACTTTAACAAACACAATAAAAAAAAGTATAACTTTTATTTTTTTCATTTTTCGTAAAAAATAATCTGTTCTAAAGAATTTTCTTCTTTTTCGTCAGGGAAAAATTCAATTACTTTCTCCGCCACTAAATTTATACCTCCGATAAGCCCTATTGCAAATTCATGAGACTTAAATTTTTCAGCCACTGCATTAACTGTATTTAGCCAGAAACCCTCATTTACTTTTTCAGCAATCCCATCATCTCCCAAAATACCAATTTTTTTATCCTTAAGAGAAATGATAAAAATAACATTATTTTTTAATTCATTTCTTAAATTTAAACTAACAAAAATTTCTCTTGCCTTTTTTAGTTCATATCTACCTATTTTTTCAGTTATATAAATTCTTATTTTACTTTTTGTTCTTTTCTCAATACTTTTTATTGTGCTATTTAATAAAGTTATTTCTTCATCTTTTAAAAATTCTTTTAATCTCATACAATTCCCTTTACTTCTTTGTTCAATCTTTTAAAAAATTCAACCATAAATTTATGCCTTTTAATAGCCATTTTTTTCCCTGTTTTTGTCTGCATTTTATTTTTTATTTTTCTTAATTTAACCACATATTCCCTGTATGCTGTATCTTCTTCCGTATAAGGTTTGGTTTTTTTTATTTCAATACCTTTATTATGTAGTTTAGCACCAACCTCTCCTGCAAATAAAAATGCCCTTCCTATACCCACTGCGCCTATCGAATCCAGTTTATCTGCATCAAATAAAACTTTTGCTTCTTTTGTTTCTGGCTTTTTATTTCCACGAAACCTATGAGTTTCAATACAATGAACAATTTTTTTTATTTTTTCTCTGGATAGTCCATGCTTTTTTAACAACATATATGCCTTTTTTGCACCTTCTTTTGCATGGCAAATTTTTCCATTTTTTCTATCTTCTTCTGTCCTTTTTATATCATGTAGTATTGCGGCATATTTTACTATTTCTATATCAGCCTTTTCTTTTTTAGCAATTTTTAAAGCTAAATTATATACTCTTTCTGTGTGTTCCCAGTTATGTGAATTTTTTCCATTTTGTAATACTTTTTTTATTTTATCTCTTATTTTTAAAAATAAATTCATTTTGTCCCTCATTTTTTGATTTATTTTACAATTAAAAAAATAAAATGCAATAAAAAACACACTTGCAAAAAGTAGTTAATTCATTATAATAATAAAATGTTTTAAATTAAGAAGAAAGGTATTTTTATGAAAAAGTCATTTATAATAAAATTACTCATACTTGGCTTATTTATTTCTGTTATAACTGCTTTATTTGTTATGAAACTTGTTTTTTCTTTAAGCACAATAACAGTGCCAGATTTTACTGGTATCACATTAGAAAATGCCCAGAAAACCTGCTCAAAATTAGGACTTGAATTAAAAATAGAAGATGAAATTTATAGTAACGTTTATGAAAAAGGTCAGATTATTACTCAGAATTTAAAACCTAAAACAAAAATAAAAAAAGGCAGGACAGTTTATGTTATTTTAAGTAAAGGTTCAAAATTAATCACAGTCGTAAATATTACAAATATATTAAAATCAAAAGCAATGGTTGAAATAAAAAATAATGATTTAGAAGATGGAACCGAAACTGTGGCTTCATCCCCTATTTATAAAGAAAATTTTATTATTGCCCAATATCCACCATCTGGTGTTCAAGTTCCGTTTAAGTCAAGAATTAATTATTTAAAAAGTTCGGGTGAAAAAAAACAAAATTTTTTAATGCCTGATTTTATCAATAAAAATATTTTTAAAGTATATAAAATTTTATCGTCCAAAAAAATTTTCCTGAGCAAACTAATAATAGAAGATAATGAAACTCTTGACTCTGGCACAATAATAAATCAAGAACCGCCTTTTGGTTATAAAATTAATGATGAAACCCAGATTATTTTAACTGCAACAAAAAAAACATCAGATATTTCATTAAAAAACAGATCAATAAAAATAGTATATACTTCTACAGAATCAAATGTTCCTAAATTAATTAAAATAAATGTCTTTAGTTTAGCAGGAAGTGAAACTATATATAACGATGTTTTAGAACCACAGAAAACATTGGCTTTAAATGCACGTGTAATCGGAGATGCATATGTCCAGGTTTTTATGGGTAATGAATTAATAAAAGAATTTGAATTCAAAGTAAAATAAAGGTAAAAAAAATGAAAAAAATAATGGTTTCTCCTTCAATTTTAGATTCAGATTTCACAGAAATAAAAAAAACAATAAAATTGTTAGAAAAATCAAAGATCGATTTTATTCACTTTGATGTTATGGATGGAAATTTTGTTCCAAATTTAACTTTTGGTCCAAAATTTATTTCTCAAATAAGAAAATTAACATCTTTGCCATTTGATGTTCACTTAATGATAAAAAATCCGGAAAAATATATAAATGAATTTATAAATGCTGGTTCTGATTACATAACAATACATTTTGAAGCGACAAAAAATATTATTTCAGTATTAAAAAAAATAAAATCAAAAAAAATAAAAACAGGAATTTCAATTAAACCAAAAACTCCTGTAAATAAAATAGTAAAATATATAAAATTTTTGGACTTGATACTAATAATGAGTGTAGAACCTGGTTTTGGTGGACAAAAATTTATACCAGAAGTATTAAAAAAGGTTAAATTTTTAAACCAGTTTAAAAGAAAATATAATTTTTTAATATCAATAGATGGTGGTATTAATCCAGAAACAGCCCCTCTTGCCATAGGCGCTGGAGTTGATATACTTGTTTCTGGAAGTGCAATTTTTAAATCAAATAATCCTTCAAAAGTTATAAGAAAACTTTATAATTCATATAAGAAATAGAATATGTTCGAAACAATATCTGCTAAAATAAATAATTTAATCAAAAAAATAACAGGTCAAGGAATCATAACTGAAAAAAATATAGAAGAAGTCTTACATGATATAAGAATGACTTTTTTAGAAGCAGATGTAAATTATAAAGTCGCAAAAGAATTCATAGAAAGGGTAAAACAAAAATCTTTAGGACAGATTGTTTTAAAATCTTTAACTTCCGAACAACAATTTATCAAAATTATCCATGATGAACTCATTTCTTTTTTAGGTGATAAAAACTCCGGTTTAAAAAAAGAAAAACCTTTAACCATTCTGCTTGTCGGTCTGCAAGGATCAGGCAAAACAACAACAGCTGCAAAAATCGGAGTTTATTTAAAAACCGAAAAAATATCTGAAAAAATATTACTTATTGCCCTTGATACTAAAAGACCTGCTGCAAGGGAACAACTTAAAAATCTTGCAGATAAAAATAATTTTTTATTTTATACTGAAAATGATGATAACTTTTTAAAAACTGCTGAAAATGCATACAATTTTGGCATGGATAAGTTTTGCGATGCAATGATTTTTGACACTGCTGGAACTTTGCATATAAGCGAAGAAAATCTTGATGATTTAAAAAAATTAAAAGAAAAAATAAAATTTTCCGAGATTATCTTAGTTGCTGATGCTATGCTTGGACAGGAAGCGGTGAATATTGCAAAAAATTTCAATGAAAAATTAGGGCTTACTGGAATAATTCTTACAAAGGTAGATGGCGATGCAAAAGGTGGGGCTGCTCTTTCTATGAAATATATTACATCTGTTCCAATAAAATTTATAGGAACTGGTGAAAAAGTTAATAATTTAAACCTTTTCCATCCCGACAGGATAGCATCATCAATATTGGGTATGGGAGATATTGTTTCTCTGGTTGAAAAAGTCCAGAAAACAATTTCAGAAGAAGAAACAAAAAAACAATTTGAAAAACTAAAAAAAGCTTCTTTTACCTTTGATGATTTCCTGACACAGTTAAAGCAATTACAGAGTATGGGTCCTCTACAGGATTTAATTAAAATGATTCCAGGTGGCAACAATTTAGGGAATATCGTAATTGATGAAAAAAATATAAAACACACAGAAGCAATTATACTTTCTATGACAGAAAAAGAAAGGGTAATGCCTGAGATTATTAATGAAAGTAGAAAAAGGAGGATTGCTCATGGAAGTGGCACAAGTTATGAAAAAGTAAATAAACTTTTAAAACAATTTAATCAAATGAAAAAACTTCTTAAAAAATCAGCAAAAGAAAAATTCAATCCATTTAAAAATTTTAATTTTTAAATGGCGAAGCAGGAATTGAATAAAGTAAATTTTGCGTATAATCGCTTTGTGGTTTTGAGTATATTTTTTGAGTTTGTCCCTGTTCTACAATCTTTCCATCTTTCATCACAATTACATAATCCGCTAAATTATAAACTATTCTTAAATCGTGCGTTATAAATAAAAAAGTTATTTTATCCTTTATGTTAAGTTCTAAAAAAAGTTGTAATATCTGTGCCTGAATAGACACGTCAAGATTTGATACCGGTTCATCTGCTATTATTAATTCAGGTTTTAAAGAAAGAGCTCGCGCTATTACAATTCTCTGCCTCTGACCGCCTGATAATTCATGTGGAAATTTTTTTCTAAAACTTTCGTTTAATCCAACCTTTTTTAACAGTTTGTTTACTTCTTCATTTAATTTCTGCCCTTTTATTTCAAAATGATATTTTATTGGTTCAGAAATAGTATCATCTATTCTCATTCTCGGATTTAGCGAATTGTATGTGTCTTGAAATATATATTGAATTTTTCTTCTTTCTTCTTTTGTTTTAAAAATAAGCGGAGTCCCTTTAAATAATATACTACCACTGTCAAATGTTTCAAGCCCTGCAATACACCTTGCTATTGTTGTTTTACCAGAACCACTCTCGCCAACAAGAGCACAAATTTCTCCTGAATTAATTGAAAAAAAAACATCATCAACCGCTTTAATAATTTTATTACTTCCAAAAAAAATTCTTTCTGTTCTAAAATTTTTCTTTAAATTATTTATTTCTAATATTTTTTTCATTTTTTTCTACCTTTTAATGGAAATAAACATCTCACATAATTTTTATCTGCCCTAACCAATTCAAGACTGATTTCCCTGCATTTTTCATGCACAAAATTGCATCTATCGCTAAAATTGCATCTTTCATAAATTTTCTTCATATCAGGCAATTCCCCTTTTATAATTTTAAATTTTTTTCTTTTTTTTATAACATCAGGAATAATTTCAAATAGCGCCTTTGTATATGGATGTTCCGCATCTTTTTCTGATTTTATATATCCATCTTCCACCACTTCTCCTGCATATATCACAATAATCCTTTTAGATAATTCTAATGCAAGATGTAAATCATGAGTAATAAGTATGGTTGTAAGATTTCTCTGTTTTTTTAATTTGTTTAAAAGTTCTATTATCTGAGCCTGAACAGTTACATCAAGTGAAGTTGTCGGTTCATCAGCAATTAATATTTCTGGCGATAAACTTAAAGCAATTGCAATCATTACCCTTTGCTGTAACCCACCGGATAATTGATGTGGAAAGGATTCGTAAATTCTTTCCGCATCCTTTATCCCAACTTCTCTTAATAAATTGATAGACATATCTTTTAATATTTTTTTATCACTTATTTTCTTATGAAATTTTATAGTTTCTTCTATCTGTTCTTTTATGCTAAAAATTGGATTTAAAGATGCCCCCGGCTCTTGAAAAATCATACCTATTTTTTCACCCCTTACATTCTGCAATTCTTTATTATTTTTATCTAAAATTTCTTTTCCGTCTATTTTTATAGAACCAGATACTTCTGCATTTTCAGGCAAAAGGTTTATTAAAGAAATTGCAAGCGTTGATTTACCACAGCCTGATTCGCCAACTATAGCAACTGTTTCTCCCTTTTTTATAATTAATTTTAAATTTCTTAAAGCATATATTTTTTCCTGATTTTGAGTTCTATAATTTACGCATAAATCATTAATTTCAATTATATTTCCCATTTTTATTCTCTTTTTAATTTAGGATTAAAAAAATCTCTTAATCCTTCACCTAAAATATTCAACGAAAAAACTGTTAAAAATATAAAAATCCCCGGGAATAAAACAAGCCACCATGCTGTATGTATATAATCTTTACCTGCCGTCAATATATTTCCCCAACTCGGAAAAGGCGGTTGTACACCAAGTCCTAAAAAAGAAAGACCTGATTCTGTTAAAATTGCACCTGAAATTCCAAAAACAATATAAACGAGTATAGGTCCTGATATATTTAGAATAATGTATTTGAATATTATGATTTTCTTTGGTAACCCGATGAGTTTTGCTGCATCAACAAAAGCAAAGTTTTTTATTTTCAAAACTTCTGCCCTTACTATCCTTGCAATATCTGTCCATGATGTCAATCCTATTATTATAATAATATTTGAAATAGAAGGTCCAAGGTAAACAATCAGCATAAGTATTAAAAATAATACAGGAATGGTAAGTATAATATCAACTATACGCATCATAATATTATCTATAAGTCCTCCATAGTATCCGGAAATTGCCCCATATGAAACACCTATTAAAGTAGCAATTGCAATAGCTAAAAATCCAACACTGATTGATACCCTTGCTCCGTATAACATCCTTGCAAATACATCCCTTCCAAATTCATCAGTTCCAAAGATATGTTTTGATGAAGGAGGCTGTAATCTTAAATTAATATTCTGCTCTTTATAATCATAACTTGATATAAAGGGAGCAAATATTGCAAGACATAAAAAGAAAACTAAAATTATTCCTCCCGTCCATATCATTTTTTTCATATTGTTACTCCGAATTTAAAATTTTTTATTATTTTATCCTATTTCAGTCATTATTCTTAACTTCCATTCCCTCCGTATCTTTAAGCCTGACTATCTATACCTTATTCTCGGATCAACAAACGCATAAGAAATATCCGCAAGCAAATTTCCGAGTAAAGTTAAAAATGCTGCCATTGTTACAACTCCCATAATAACAGGATAATCAAAATTTAAAGCAGATTCATAAGCTAATCTTCCCATTCCGGGCCAGGCAAAAATTGTTTCAAAAATAAAACTACCACCAATGAGTCCTGGTAAAGAAAGCCCAAGTAAAGTTATTACAGGTAATAAACTATTTTTCAAAGCATGCTTATAAATTATGATATTTTCTGAAAGTCCTTTTGCATAAGATGCTTTTATATACTGCTGACTTAAAGTTTCTATCATATTGGTTTTTACATATCTGGAAATATAGGCAAGCCCACCAAAAGCTGTTATAAAAACAGGCAAAACCAAATGTTTTAATATATCAATTATTTTTTCTCCAGAACTTAAAAAATCAAAATTAACTGATTTTAAACCTGAAATTGGCAGCAAGTCTAATTTGACACCAAATATAAGCATTAAAATTAAAGCAAGCCAGAAAGATGGTATAGAATATCCAATAAAAGTAATTACTGTCATACTTTTATCATAAAATGAATTTCTTTTTAAAGCTGATGTAACACCTATAATTATCGCTATAAAAAATTCTAAAATTAAAGCAGATATATTTAAAAGAAGCGTCGCAGGCAATCTTTCTGCAACTTTTTTTAAAACAGGTCTTCCATCTAAAAACGAATTTCCAAAATCAAAAAAAACAAAACGTTTTAGCCAATTTAAATATTGAATATGTAAAGGTCTATCAAGCCCATAGAGAGATTTTAACCTGGCAATAGAATCGGGAGACGTTCTTATATCCATTTGAAGATTCACTGTTGTAAATCCCCCAGGTGTTAAATGAATTATTGAGAAAGTTATTATTGTAATTCCCAAAAGTATGGGAATAATTAATAATAATCTTTTTATTATATAATTTTTCATTTAAAATTAAAATCTTATTAAAATACGATAATTAAAAAAATTATAAGAAAAAATTTCTTTTATCCTTTAAGACCGCTTGTTGCAACCCCTTCTATAAAATATCTCTGCCCTAAGAAAAATATTATCAAAACAGGCAATAATACAATGGTGGAAGCAGCCATCATTAAATGATAATATGAACCATACATTGTTGTGAATGTCTGCAAACCTAAAGCAAGTGTATATTTTGATGAACTATTGAGATAAATAAGAGGATTTAAAAAATCATTCCAGTTATAAACAAAGCCGAATATAGCAATAGTAATTAACGCAGGTTTTACAAGTGGTAATAAAATTATATAAAGTATCTGAAAATAATTACAACCGTCTATCTTGGCTGCATCATCCAGTTCATAAGGTATGGTCATAAAAAACTGTCTAACAAGAAAAATATTAAAAGCCCCACCACCAAAAAAAGTAGGAACAATTAAAGGTGCAAAAGTATCTATCCATCCTAAATATTTAAAAAGAATAAACGTGGGTATCATAGTTACCTGAACAGGTATCATCATTGTACTGATCATAAGTAAAAATAATGGATCTCTAAATGGAAATCTAAAACGCGCAAAACCATAAGCAACAAAAGTTGAACTTAATACAACCCCTAAAATTGCAAAAAAAGTTATTATACATGTATTTAAAAGATATGTATTAAAAGTTTCATTTAAAGCTTTTGGTGCCCATGCTTCTATATAATTTCTCCATTGGGGTAAAATTGTTGCCAGTTGTTGTCCAACTCTGACCTGTTCTCCTTCCATAACTTTTAATTTTGTTCCTCGGGGTAAATTGTATTCCTGAATTGTAAACCCTGCTTTTGAAACAATTTTTAAAATCAATGTCCCATCATTATTTTTAATAATTTTTGTAATCCCAGTTGTAGGTAATTCAGCAACAACCTCGCCTGCTTTAACAGTTTGTTTGTTTTTAATAAGTAAAGAACCTACAGCCGGAACAACAACCGAACTTGCAATTTTTCCATCTTTAATTATATCTAAAATTCTGCTACCTTCTTCGCCTTTTGAAATTTGAATTTTGCCTGATGCTTTTGCAATCAATTTGGTTTCATAGTCAAGTTGTATATAAGATACAGGTATCCATTTTGGCGGTATAGTAAAAATTTCTGTTGGTGTTTTTAAAGAAGTTGTTATCATCCACACAAGCGGAACAACAAAAATAAATGCCCCTGCCCATGCTATAATAAAAAGTATTAAACTTATTATTTTTTCCTGCCTTTTTTTGCTTGCCCAGAAACCTGTATTTTTTGATGTAGAAGAAATCATCTATTCAACCTCCAGCAATTTTATTTTTTTAGTTCTCCTTCATAATATACCCATTTTGAAAACCTAAACTGAATTAAAGTCGCAATAAGTATTATTACAAAAAGTACCCACGCAAGAGCAGAAGCATAACCCATCTGATGGAATTTAAATGCTTTCTGATATATATATAAAACTAAAACAAGGGTTGAGTCCGCTGGTCCCCCCTGCCCCTGCGTCATAACATAAACCTGTGTAAATATCTGGAAAGACCAGACAATACTCATTATAAGATTAAAAAATATAACAGGAGATAACATAGGCAAAGTTATATTCCAAAATTTCTCCCAAATACTTGCACCATCAATTTCTGCTGCTTCATATAACTGCCTGGATATCCCTTGAAGTCCGGCAAGATAAATTATCATATTTCCACCAACTCCCCACAAACTCATTATTATAAGCGCTGGTTTTGACCATTCTTCGCTCGCAAGCCATAATGGTCCTTTTATCCCTATTTTCCCCATAAAATAATTAATAAGCCCAAAATCCGGATTGAAAAGCCACATCCAGATAATTGCTGATGCAACACCTGCTGTAACAGAAGGCAAATAATAAATTGTTCTTAATAATCTTACGGATTTCCATTTCTGGTTCATAAGCAAAGCAACTATAATTGAACCAACTATACCTATTGGCACTGCAAAGATAGTATAGTAAAAAGTATTATATAAACTTTTCCAGAATTTTGGATCCCCTACTATCTTTATAAAATTATCAAGCCCTATAAATTCAGGTGGAGTTATCAAATCCCACCTGCAAAATGCAAGAATCAATGATGCAATTATAGGACCGCCAATAAAAAATATCATACCTAAAATCCATGGAGATAAAAAAACATAACCCCAAATTGCTTCATGGGTGCTCATTTTCATTAATGGCTTCTTAAGTTTTTGGGAAGTTCCTTCCATAAAATTCCTCCAGAATGTTTAATTTGATTATTTACTGAAAAAATTCTCGTTTATTTCAGGCACAATTTCTTTTAATATTTTTCCTGCTTTTTCTTTTCCACTCCATATCTTATCAAATGCAGGAGCAATAGAACTTACATTTATTTCTTCCCATTCTGACATTAAAGGAGCAAAAACAACATATTTAACTCCCTTTAATACAATATCCTTATGCTTTGGTGGTCTATCATCAATGAAATTTTTTGACTCTGCAATTGATATCATTGCTGGCTGCGCAAGTCCTGTTTTAGCAAGTTCAATCTGTCCTTGTTTTCCTGCAAGATATGTAATTAATTTCCATGCCGCATCTTTTTTCTTTGATGTTTTTACTATTGCATATCCTGAACCACCTGTTGAAAATGCCCTTTTTCCTTTTGGTCCTTTAGGAAACATCACAACATCCCATTGGAAATCTTTTATCTGCCTGAAAAGTGGGGTTTTCCATATTCCACTATAAAACATTGCAACCTTACCAGAAACAAACATATCAGAAGTGCCCATTCCACCCATTGCTGTCATCTGAGAAGGAGATGGTGTAATTTTATATTTATGTATTAAATCTGCTCTAAATTGAATCGCTTCTATTGCTTCTTTTTTATTAAGAGTACATTTTTTTGGATTTTTCACATTATCAACCAAAGAGCCCCCATTGCTGTATACAAATGATTCCCATATTGGCCAATCATCAACAAAACCAAACTGGGTATAAATTCCTTTCGCATCTTTTTTTACTAACTTCTGACCTTTTTTTACAAGATCAGCCCATGTCCAATCATCTGTTGGATATTTTACTCCTGCTTCATCAAATAACTTTTTATTATAATAAACAACACATATTGGCGCTATATCACGTGGCAGGACATATAAACTATTTCTAATTGTAAATCTGTCTATAATCTGCGGATAAAAATCTTTCTTTTTAAATGCTGATTCTTTTTCAAGATACGGAGTTAAATCTTCCAAAACATCTTTTTCTGCAAATGCTTTAAAATTATTCACCTCAACAAATAAAACATCTGGCGGATTACCACCTGCGAATTGAGTAAGAACCTTTTCCATATAAGGTGGGCCAGATGGTGCTCTTTCTGCACTTACTTTTATCTTTGTGTCTTTTTCAAATTGTTGAACTAAATTGGTTATTATTTCTATTTCCTGAACATCACCCCAATACATAAACCTGAGCATATCCCGAGAAGATGCTTTTTTGCCACAAGAAACACTAAAAACTAATAAAAATAATAAAGCAATTAAAGCAGTTATCCTTTTCATAATATAAATCCTCCTTTTAATTTTTATTTATTTTACTATTTTAAATGTTAAAGTCAAGTTTTTTTTAACTTTTATGTGGGAATAAGGAGAAATATGGCGGGGCAGTTGAAAAGAATAAAAAAAGAAAAAACTGGCGTAAATAATTTCTTTAATATATAGGTCAAAAAGGTGTTTTGAGATATTATCTAAAGTTTACGGATATAAAAAATAAAAAATTCTTAATATCTGTAAATGACAATATTTTTTAACAAATCTCTGGCGTAATAAAAAAATCAATCAAAAATTTTTCATCTTTCTTTTCAACACACAGTAAACTTCCTGATTTAAAATCAACAATTTTTTTATTTTCATTATTACATAAAAATTTTGATGTTAAAATAGATAAATATGGCAAATGTCCTGTAATTACAAAATCTTCCCCTTCTTCTAAAAAAGTATTATATAAAATATTAAGATCAGCATTCGGCTCTAAACCTTTTATTTCTTTTAATCCTTCATCTATTTTGATATATTGAGATAAAATTTCTGCTGTTTGTTTTGCACGCAATTTTGTACTGTGATATATTTTTGTTACTTTTATATTTGCATTATTTAAAAATTTACCTATTTTATGAATATCCCGAACTCCTTTTTCATTTAAGGGTCTGTTTATATCTTCTGCTTCACTTTTGGCATCTCCATGTCTTATTAAATAAATTTTCATAAAGGGCCCTCCTTTCTTTAATTACAAATTATTTTCATATATCCTCTGCTTCACTTTTCTTAATCTCTAAATTCCTTAAAAATCCAGATCACTTCCCTGCCAGCTGTCCGCAGGCAGCTGAAATATCAGATCCCTTTTCTTTTCTTATAAAAACTTTATATCCATTATCAATCAATATTTTTTGAAATTTTAATATTTTATTTTCATCTGACTTTTTAAATTCAGAATTTTCACTTTCATTATAGGGTATTAAATTTATTTTACATTTTATTTCTTTTAATTTTTTCGCCAGATCTTTTGCCTCATGTTCAGAATCATTTATATCTTTTAATAAAATATATTCGTAAGTTATTTCTTTTTCTGTTTTTTTATTATAATATTTTGAAATATTTATTATTTCCTTTAAAGGATATTTTTTGTTAAAAGGAACCAATCTATCACGTAAATCATTATTTGCAGTAATTAATGATATGGCGAGATAAAATTTAAAATTTTCCTCAGCAATTTCCTTTATAACAGGTATAATTCCCACTGTTGAAACCGTCATTCGCGTTTGAGAAAAATTGAGCCCATCTTTATCAGAGAGAATTCCAATTACTTTTTTTACATTTTGCCAGTTTAAAAGAGGTTCCCCCATGCCCATAAATACAATATTATCTATTTTTTTTATAAAAGATGCTCTTATAAATTCTTCTATTATTTCTGCCGCATTTAAATTTCTTTTAAAACCCAATTTACCTGTTGCACAAAAACTGCAATTACATCCACACCCTGCCTGAGTTGAAACGCATAAAGTTATTCTTTCATTATCAGGTATTAAAACACTTTCTATTTTATTTTTATCTAATAGTTCAAAAAGTATTTTTTGCGTTCCATCTTTAGATTTTTGAATTTTAATTATATTTAAAGAAGATAAAGTATATTTTTTTATAAGTTCATCTTTTAATTTTAATGGAATGTTTTTCATATAATTAATATTTAAGACTTTTTTCTTATAAATCCAGTCAAAAATTTGTTTTGCTCTGAATTCTTCAAACTTTAGTTCTTTTATAATATTTTTTAATTCCTTCAAGTTAAAATTTTTTAAATCTTCCATGTTTTTCCTTTTATTTTTAATAAATTATAATATAATTATTATAACATATTTTATAAAAATGGAGATTTTTTTATGAATTTTGAAAAAAATTATGATGTTATAGTAATAGGTGCAGGTCATGCAGGTTGTGAAGCAGCGCTTGCCGCAGCAAGGATGAAAGCAAAAACTGCGCTTTTTACCATAAACAAAAATAAAATAGCAGCAATGTCATGCAATCCAGCAATAGGTGGTCTTGCAAAAGGACAACTTGTCAGGGAAATTGATGCATTAGGCGGAGAAATGGCAAAAGCAGCAGATTCAACATGCATCCAGTTCAAAGTATTAAATTCAAAAAAGGGACCAGCAGTATGGGGCTTACGCGCTCAGGCAGATAAAATTCAATATTCACTTTATATGAAAAAAGTTATAGAAAATCAAACAAATCTTGATTTAATTGAAACTATGGTTGATGAAATTTTAACTGATGACAGAGGTGTTGTTGGAATAAAAACTTCTAATAATAAAAATTATTCTTCCAAAGCAGTTATAGTTACAACAGGCACTTTTTTAAATGGAGTTATTTATATTGGACTTGAATCTTTTCCTGGCGGAAGACTGGATGACCCACCTTCAATAAAATTATCTGATTCATTAAAATCATTAGGATTAAAACTTAAAAGATTAAAAACAGGAACAAATCCAAGGGTTGATAAGAATTCACTTGATTTTTCAAAATTTAAACCACAGGAAGGAGATCCTGAACCTATCCCTTTTTCTTTTTCTACAGATAAAATTGAAATTGAACAGATTTTATGCTATTTAACAAATACAAATGAAAATACACATAAGGCAATCTTTGATAATCTTGACAGGTCTCCACTTTATAGTAAAGAGCATAGAAAAATTTTTGGAATAGGACCGAGATACTGCCCATCCATAGAAGATAAAGTAGTAAAATTTCCAGAAAAAAAATCACATCAGGTTTTTATTGAACCGGAATGGAGAAATTCTAATGAAATGTATTTAAATGGGCTTTCCACCTCTTTACCATTTGATGTTCAATATGCTTATTTAAAAACAATTCCTGGTTTTGAAAAAGTAAAAATTTTAAAACCAGGATATGGCATTGAATATGATTTTGTTCCCCCATTACAAATTAATAATACGCTTGAAACAAAAACAATACCAGGATTATTTTTAGCAGGACAGATAAATGGCACATCAGGTTATGAAGAAGCAGCAGCTTTAGGATTAGTTGCAGGTATAAATGCTGTTTTAAAAATCAGGAGAGAAAAACCAATAATTATAGATAGAACCGAAGCATATATAGGTGTTATGATTGATGATTTGACCACAAAAGAAATAAAAGAGCCATACAGATTATTTTCTTCACATGCTGAATTCAGATTAGTTTTAAGAAATGATAATGCAGATATAAGACTCATGGGAATTGGTAAAAAATTAGGACTTATAAATGATAAAATTTATGATAAACTTTTATATAAAAAAGAATTTTTAAATAAAGAAATTGAAAGAATTAAAAAAACAATAATTAAACCATCTGAAGAAGCATCTGATAAATTAAAAAAATTAAATACTTCTGATATAAAAGAAGCAACTTCTCTTTTTAATATATATAAAAGACCTGAAATTTCTTATAAAGACCTTGAATTATTTATTGAAATTAAAAAAGATGTGCCCGGACATTTCATTGATTATTTAGAT
This sequence comes from Candidatus Methylomirabilis sp., assembly GCA_020722985.1. Taxonomy (GTDB): domain Bacteria; phylum Oederibacteriota; class PGYV01; order PGYV01; family DYJU01; genus DYJU01. Next base: position 341 of record DYJU01000004.1, on the reverse strand, counting down.
GCTGAAGTTAAGTATGAAGGATATATTAAATTGCAAAATGAACAAATAAAACAGTTTAAAAAAATGGAATCAATAAAAATACCTGAAAACTTTGATTATTTAAATGCTAAGGGCTTATCAAAAGAAGCCCAGCAGAAATTATCTCAAATAAAACCTCAAACAATAGGACAGGCATCAAGAATAGAAGGTATAACACCTGCTGATATAAATGTGCTTTTGATATTGATAAAAAAATTTTCTATAAAATAATTTTTTATAATTTAAAATCCATTTTTTCACTTATATAGTAATAGTTCAGCCACCAGAAGTGAACTTGGAAAAGTGTGGCTACTGGTAAGTAA
>DYJU01000048.1 GCA_020722985.1 Candidatus Methylomirabilis sp. | reverse complement strand
TGACCGATGTTCTCTCTGTACCAGCACTAATTAGTGAATAATAATTTTGTACAAGTATACCACCATTACTCAATTTTATATCGGGTAAATCTTCAACAGAAATTTCACCGGTTTTTTGATATTGGATTATCTGCTTCATTTATTCTTCTCTATTAAATCATTATACACTTTTACAAGTTCATTAATTTTAACATCCCAATCTAGATTTTTAGCTGCATTATGAAGCTTTCTTGATTCAGCTTCATAAAATTTTTTATCATTTATCAATTTTAAGATAATACTCGAAAAATTATGAATATCATATTTATTATCAACAGTACCGAAATTGAATTTTTGAGACAAATACAGTAGCTCACCAGTCGGATTAAATACAGTAGGTAATCCTATAGAAATAAAATCATTGAATTTATTAGGGTATTTAGCAAAGTTCTTTCTTGATTTTAAAAAAGGCAAAAGCGCGATATCCATGAAGGATAAAAACTCCCAATAATTTTCAATATATCCGAGAAATTTAAAGTTCAAATTTTCATACAATTTATTATGCTTATCTAATATTGATGTTAAATCCATTTTGCTCGTAATAAAAACTTCTAATTTTTTATTTGTTTTCGAAGCTAAGACTTTTAAAGAATTAATTGCAAAATTCAAATCATTTATATCGTCTTTATCTACTTTTATAAAACATATTTTTACATTATCTGTTAAATTTTTAACGCGATTTATCCTTCTTTCAAATAACTGTGAGTTTTTTCTTACTCCTGTTGGTAAATAAAGGACATTCTCTATTTTTTTGATCTTTAATAACCTGAATAAATATTTACTTATAACAATTGTTGAGTCGAAAAATTTCCTGAATCTAATTTGAACTAATTTATCATAAATAACAATTGGATTTACCGACAATCTTCCTTCATTTCCAAACCAATCCATCCATTCATTCACATAAATTTTGTTAGGTTTCAATAATTTTGTAAAAAGAAAAGGGAATAAAATTGTTGGTTTATGTCCTTCGAAATGATATATAGTAAAATCATTTTTTAAGCAAAAATATATTCGAAATATGGTATCTATAATCCCTAATTGACCAATTCTAAATTTTGCAGGAAATATTTCAGGTGAAAGGATTATTTCAATACCCCTATCAGTTTTTTTCACTCTCTTAAAAGAAACTGTTTGAGAAGTAGTTAAAATTTTTACATTAAATTTCTTTTTTTTCAAACTAATTGCAATTTCTATTTCCCTATTATAATTTTGATAATTATAAATACTTTGAGAAATTATCAAAATATTTTTCATTCAATATTCATAAGATTATTTTTTAAAAATTTTGTACTATACCTCATTGCTTCTACAAAAAAAATATAAGTATCAATTTTGAGTGAGAATTCTAATTTATAATAATATTTTCAATCTTATCTACGTAAGTTTTTATTCCATAATTTTTACTTAATATCTTTCTAGCACTTTGTACAACCATTTGGATATTATCTATATTATTTATCAAGCTAGTAAATTTTAGTAAAAATTCATTTGGAGTATTTGCCACTAAAATATGTTTACCATCTTCAAACGGTAGTCCTTGTAATCCAACTGAAGTTGTAATCACAGGGACACCATTTTTTATGGCTTCTAAAACTTTTAATTTTACGCCGGAACCAATTCTTAACGGTACAATTGCACAAAATGCATTACCATAAACTTTTTCAGGTTTATCGAATGACCCTTTAATAAAAAAATTAATGTTTGGATCGGTAAGATGAGAAAAATTTTCAGAATTTTTTCCGAAAACAAAGCATTTATAATAATTAAATTTTTCATAAATCAGTGTCCAAATATCATTTTTAAGATACAATAATGCATCATCATTAGCTTCATTTTTAAAACTAGCTACAAATACCACTACTTCCCTTCTTTCCCAGTTTACTTCAGGTTTGTTTGAAACATCATCAAATCTTATTAAAGGAGGAAGATACAACAAATTTTCTTTTAGAAAGTCATCTTCTGATAATACTGCAAATTTAAGATTTTTATTTAATAAAATTGATTCTTGTATTTTTTTTAATTTCAATAGATAGATAAAATTTACAAAAGTTGGATTTTTTGCGAATATATCTTTTCTTCTTTGTAAATCATTGTTATGGAACCGAATTAATATTTTATTTTTTTTGTTCTTTTTTAATAATTTAATCGCATATTTCGATAAATAAAACCCCTCGAAAAAAAATAAATCAACGTTATCATAATATTTTTGTAATATATTTAAAATTTCTTTATAATATCTTATTTCAAAAGAAAGTGGATATTTTGAGAATAAAAATCTAAATATATGATTTATTTTTTTTGTAACATTAATTTTAGTTACAACTATTTCACATTTAATTCCAAATTTAGTTAATTCATTTTCTGTTTCAACTTTTTCCTTTTGGGATTTTGCTCTTGAGATGTAAATGATATCATAAAATTTGGAAAACTCTACCAAGCTATCATAAACAACAACTCTATATCCAGAAATTGTAGGATAACAAACATAATCATCAAACCATAATATTTTTTTCTTCATATTCTACTATAATTACAAGCTATTATATATTTTAATTAATTTTTGAATTACTATTTCATAAGAAAAATTTGTTATTATAAATTTTCTCGCATTATTTCCAAGTTTTTGTCTCAACTCTTTATTATTCCTCAAAATCCTTATCTTATTCGTTAATTCCTCTGAATTATTAGCATCAATCAAAAATCCGGTTTCTCCATCCTCTATTATTTCAGGAATCCCGCCTACATTTGTTGAAATTATAGGCAATTGACAACTGGCTGCTTCTAATAAAACATTTGGCATTGAATCTTTGAGTGGAGTAAAAACAAAAATATCCGACTTATTATAATAATCAACAAGTTCTTTTTGTGGAACATTAATAATAAATTCAACTTTGATTGAAGTATTTTTATTTAAAAATTCAATTTTTTCTTTGAGTTTTAACGAATATTCATTTTCTTCAAATGAAGGTGAAATTATTGTCAATTTAATTTTTGTTGAACTTTTCTCCACCGCTTTAAGAATAATATCAAACCCTTTATTTTTATCTGAAAACCTTCCAATAGTTAAAATATTGAAATAATCATTTTCTTTTAAAACAACTTTCTTTCGAAATATATTTGTATTCACTCCTTTCTTCCAAGACAGCATTCTACTTTTACTAATTCCCAAACTTTCGAGAAGGGATACATATTCATTTGTTTCAACAATATATTTTTCGGAAACATTCCTTAAAACAAATCTTGAAACCGAATATTTTTTAAAACCACTATATAACTGGAGCAAGGTTCTAAAATGGAATATTTTCTTTTTCTTGCTTGGAATAAGAAAAAAAGGTAATGATAAATTTACTTCGTCGTTAAAATGCAACAGATCATAATTCTTAATAATTTTATATAATCTAATACTCGGGACTAATTGTACTCCTAATATTCTTATAAGTAAAGACTTATACTTATTATTCAAAAAGAAAAGTAGATTAAATGCACCCAAATAATAAACTTTTACTCCGTCAACATATTCTATTTTTGTCCTTAAAGATGTTTTCCATCTTTCCTTTTTAATATTAAAAGTTAAAACATCTGCATTAATATCTTTAGTATTTAAAAATTTAGCAATATTGTGAACAGCAAGTTCTGCACCTCCAATTATTGGAAGATAGGTAGGAATTATTAAAAGAACATTCATTAAACGTTTTTCTTTAAAAAATTTTTATATTGTTCTTCGCTAGCAAAAGCATGATTTTTTCTAAAACATCCGTTCTCTTTTACAAAAATCATATTAACTTGTCCCAATGCATTATCAAAAGGTCTGTTCCAAGCAAGTTGAATATCATAAGCTACAAAACCAATATTTTTCATATAATAGATTACATCAAAAAAATCTGGCGAGTCTTTCATAAAGCGAAACAACGAAACTTCAAGGGAAATTGCCTCTGTGTCTTTAATAATCTCTTTAGTCCCTTCAAGTACATTTAATTCAAAACCTTGAACATCAATCTTTAACAAGAATGGACCCTTTAAATTATTTTCTTTAATATAATCGTCACAACGTATCATTCTTACTTTTCTTGTTTCACCGTCAGCAAAATCTCCCATGTTTTCTTTTAATATTGACGAACCGCTTAGATGCTCTTGATGTACATTAAATTCCACTTCCGTATTTTTAGAGCCAGCTGCTCCTAAAAAATATATGCCTTTATAATTTTTAAGAATATCTTTAATTGTATTTTCATATTCCACAACAGGTTCAATTAAAACAAAGAAAGATTCAGGGAAAGCTTCGTATAATTCAAAAGTGCCATCTGCAACCCCAACATCAATTACAACTTTCGGATTAAATCCAAGATGTTTAAGATGTAAATAAGATTCTCGCATTGAATTTCTTGGCGTTACAGAAGAATACTTAGAAATATTATATCCCAGTTTATTTATATATTTAATAATTTTTGTTTTTAACATTATATTATCTTAAGTTATTAGAAATTAAGTTTTAACCGCAATATCTAATTTTGTCAAAGCAGCGAGCAAAAACCATTGTGTGAAAGCTATTCCTTGAATTGCCCACAATTTACCATACACGGACGAGTAAATCATTGAAAACAAAAAAACGGCAGTAAAGCCCAATATATACTTATTTTCAAGATTGAGCTCTTGTGAGCGGAAACTGATTTTAATATTTGAAATAATTTTAACAATGAAAAAAAAATAAACTAACAAATTAATTAGCCCTAATTCAAGCACAAAATACGCAAACGAATGCAGCCCTGTCAAAAACAAACCAAAACTCTTAATGCCGGCTCCTTCCATACCAAGCGTTTCTCCTAATGTATAACTACCCAAACCACCACCAAATAAAACTTCCCAAATATTATTATTAAACATTTCCCCCCACACATAAAAAAATTGTATTCTATTTACCCTTCCCAAGTCTGTAGTATTTTCAGTATATAATTGAAACTTATCCGCTTGTGTAAATAAATCTATTGCACCAAAATTTCTTGGATCAAGGAGAGGTAAAATATAAGCTAGGAAATAATATCCTATTAGCAAAAGGAAACCTCCCCAAAGTAATGATTTAATATATTTTGATATGCCGCCCTTCTGCAATATCAGATAATAAAAAAGAATATTTACTACAATAAAAACTAAAGCAGCCTTTGTTGAACTTAGTATAATAGGAATAATGAACAAAAAGGCAATAAAAAAATACTTTTTGGCGTTTTCAAATCTATATTTTATAAAATAATATACAAATAATACAGAAGCAAAAACGCCTCCTCCATGCGTGCTGTATCCACCGATAGAAATGCTTCCACCCTTAAAATCAAAAGAAGTTCCTTTATAAAATATATATTGTAGAATTGAATAGGGTATTTGAATTAGTCCAATAATAATAATTAATTTAAAAATTCTGTTGTAAAATTTGGAGTCATTTTCCATTTTAACCAAAGCAAAAAACAATAGAACATATCTGAAAAAATTCAATGAAGATCTTAATGCTAAAATTAAAGGTGAAGGCTTTAATATAAAATTTATTATTTCTATCAAGAATACTATAGTTAAGAAAATTATCAAATACTTTTTTATTGCATAACCGATAGTATATTTCACTCTAATATCTTCCCCATCTGCAAACATAGAATAAATAAAATATTCAATTATTAATAAATCTATTACTAAAAGATAAGTGCTGGGTATTCCTGCTATGTAAAGTAAATTATCTAAGAAAAAAGAAAGAAATAAAATAATATAGAAAAGTATTCTGGAATTTATAATACTTAGAATACTTGAGAAAAGAACAACAAAAATAAATGCGGGATATAAGTAACTTTGATTCAATTAATTTTACCTTTATAAAATACTTTTATATTATTAAGAGATTTGTATAATTTAAAAAATAAATAACTCGGGTATTTTGATAATAATTTAATTAAATATTTAACAAAAAAAATATTTTTACTTTTAAATAAATTGCTCGTAACACTATATAATATCTCTCGTTCTCTAATTGGAATTAATTTAGAAATTACTGGAGAATATTTTACTTTCATATATTGTATTGCTTTGTAATATCCAATTAATCTTTCAGTTCTGTACACATTTAACGCATTATTGAAATGTTCTCTCCGCTTAAATAATATTTTATCCAAATACCCAATTTTGCCATGCAAAACAATCTCAAACCAAAATAACTCATCTTCGCCACCAAAAAATTGATATTTGAATCCTACGATTTTTTCGAATATTTTACGTGTTACCATTGAAGATATAATTCGAATATTTGGTTCAAAAAATATTTTCATTGCCAACTCTTTATTACTTAATTGCCACTCAACCCTTCGTCTTCCTTCGTTTTCCTTTTCCCACTTCTCTCTAAATACTACTTCATCATTATTGTTTATCATCATCAAATTGCCATGGACGGCATCGTAATTCCCTTTCGTGATAAGATTTACTTGCCATTCAAGTTTTTCATTTACCCACACATCATCTTGATCGATAAAAGCAATATATTCCCCATGACTTTTAGAAATTGCATAATTGCGAGCAAAAGCTTGTCTCCTATTTTTTTCTAATTGGTAGTATTTAATTTTACCGTTCAAATTGTCATACTTATCTCGTATCTTTTCTAAAGAATTATCCCCAGAGGCATCATCAACAATATGCAAAATCCAATTATCATAAGTCTGGTTTATAACACTATCTATTGCTTTAAATACATTATTATCGGGTTTGTATATTGGAAGGATTACGTCAACAGTCATATAATCATACTTTTTTTTGGGCTATAATTTGCACAGCACTGGAAAATTTTAAGAACGGCAAAATATAGGATAAAACAAAATTAATTCTAAATGCGATGGCGTTAATATATTTGTTCAATTTTATTCCACGTTTTTTAAAAATATTATTAAAGCTTCTGCCGAATAATGAATAAATTTCATAATATATCTCAATTTCATTAAAACCAATTTCCTCTAAAAGTGATTTTAATACTTTTGGACGAAACATATAAATATGTCTTGGCGTATCCCATCCATCCCAATACTCACGGAACAAATACCGCTCTAATGAATTAACATTCGGAGTTCCAATTACAATTTTACCATTGTTTTCCAATATCTCATATATTTTCTTTAGTGTTTCTCGTGGATTTTCTAAATGTTCAATAACGTGCAGTAAATAGACGACATAAAATTTATTATTCGTTGAAAAATCATCAAGCATTCCATTATAAATATCTAATCCGGCTTTTTTGCCTTCGATTGCTGCTTTGTAACTGGGTTCGATTCCTATAATTTCACAGCCATACTTGTTTTTTAAAAATAACATATTATTACCATTGCCACATCCAACATCAAGCAACTTTGCACCCCGCTCTATTTGTACTTTTTTAGCCCATGCCAATCTTCCTTTAACAACTTGGAAAGGATAAATTTTATCAATATTCTTTCTTATATTTTCAATTTTATCGAATGCAGAATAATCATCTGGATAATAGAGAGAGCCATTTACTTCAACGTTATTTTCTGTAACAATAAGAACTCCACATTTTTGACATTTCTTAACCAAAAACTTATTGTTTGTTGTATTATGCTTTAAATCTTGTATGTAAAAAAGATTTTTAAATTCTTTATTTGAACAAATTTTGCAAATCATTTTTGTACAATATTCATCTTATTAAACCGGTTCATCATAATAATTCGTACCTGGCTTTATGTAATGCATAAATTTTTAATTTAAAAAATTCAGTATCTCTATAACCGTATGCCTTTCTTTTTAACACTTTTATTTTATTATTAAACCCTTCCAAACGACCTGTACTCACCGGATAGAGATAATAGTTCAGTACGCCACTTCGGTGTCCAGCTAACAAATTGCAAAATTTCACTATCGGTTGAATTGTTGTAGACCGTGCTTTCTCCAACCACTCTTTAAGGTACTCTTTTGCTGCTGCTTGATCTGGTTGCTGCCACAACAAATGGAGATCTTCTTTCAAGTAGTATGCTTGCGCCAATGGCTCATTCAAAGCGAGGGCTTCTTCCAAGCGTTGCTTTTGGGTTGTATTTTTATCAAGATGGCCTTGGTTCTTTAACAACAACCAGCGCAGTCCTTTTATGACGACGCGTTTATTAACTTCTACTTCTTCTCTATACAGCGAACGTCTCGTTTCATCTAATGCTTCATTCATTTTTTTGATGATATGAAATTTGTCGAAGACTACCTTTACATCCTCAGTGTGTTCCACAACGGATTTCAGATAAGCCGGCCACATATCCATTGCTACTGCTTTGAGTTTCGCTCCTGATGATTTGAGCCGTTTCCAGAAGGGTTTCAGCACTTCACTCTCGCGTCCATTGCCAACAAAGATTGCTCTTCCATGTTCAAGATCATAGACTACCGTCATATACTTATGTCCCTTCTGAACTGCAAATTCGTCTATTGCAATGTAACGCACATCTTTCAATCTGGGCGATCCGTAGTGGCGTTTCAGATATCGCTTTTGAATATCTTTTACTGTATTCCAACTCATCCTTAGATTGTTTGACACATCATGAATCGTCATAGAGTGAAGTAAGTCGTTAACATAGTGTTCTAATCTACGGGTATAGCTTTTTTTTGCTCTGCATAGGGCAGTTTCTCCTGACGTATACTGCCGCATTTCTTACATTCTAATCGCTGTACTTTTGCCAACAGATATACTGGCTTCAATCCTATGGGGGCGGTTCGGAATAATCGTTCCATCGTTCCCTTTTTAATGACTTGAGTACTTCCACAATTCCCACAACGCAACAAATGTTCCTTTGTTTGAATGTGGACGATGATAGAGCCACCTTTATACTCGCTTTTCAGTACATCTTGTCCTTTCACCCCAAAGCCGTGGTACAATAAACTTGAGTTCATAGTTTTTATTATTAATTTACAAAAAAGTACGCATCTTTATGATGAACCAGTAAATTAATATTATGAATTATTTTTCTATATTATTTTTTTCTATAAATTCAATTATTTTATTAGATTGTAATAATTCTATATTATCTTTTATTTTATTTATTTCCCAATTCCACCACTTTAATTTTAATAATTCTTCAATTGTTTCGGGGTCAAATCTTTTTTTAACTTCTTTTGCTGGATTCCCAATAACAATAGAATAGGGTTCTACATTTCTCGATACAACGGAACGTGCGCCAATAACGGCTCCATCTCCAATATGCACACCCGATAAAATAGTTGCACCATAACCAATCCAAACATCATTACCAATAATTACATCCCCTTTTGTTGCTGGATGACCTTTTATATATTTATAATTTTCAAATAATACGTTAAAAGGAAACGTAGTTATCCAATCATTTCTATGGTTTCCACCTAAAAATATTACAACCTCATCCGCTATTGAACAGAAACTACCTATTTCTAATTTTGCACCTTCATTCCAATTCATTATCTTTGGATAGCCATATGTATATTTACCAATTTTATATTTTGAATAATCTGGATTTTTATTTAAATATCTAGACTTTTTCCCAATTTTTTTTAATAATTTTAATATTTTTTTAATGAAATTTTCATTTAAAATCATCTCTTTAATATCCCCTTTTATAAGTTACCCTATAACCGATGTATATTTGACTTAAAGTAATAAATGTAATACTAATAAGGGTAGAATATGCAACTCCAATTATTCCCAAATACTCAAATAATATAAAGTTACCTACTATATTTAAAATGGCTCGTATAACATTTAAATAGACAATTTTTAACTCATAATTTATTGCTTGTAAAGCCAAACCAAATGGGATAGCTCCATAATTTACAATTAAATAAAAAATTAAAACGTTAAGTATATTTGCACTTTGAGAATATGCATAGCCAATAAAAGTTACAATAATATTCTGGGAAATTAGAACGACTAAAAAAGAAATAACCAATGAAGGAGCTACAATTATTAATGTATGCTTAAATAATGTTTTTGATTGGATATTTCCGTTATGTAGTTTTCTTGAATAATACGGAAACAAACTTTGGGAAATCGGATCCCTTATAATCAATCCCTTTTCAGCAATTTGATATGCTAGCGCATAAATACCAACATTTTTCGGAGTTGTTAGGAATGAAAGCATCACCAAATCAATTTTACCGCTTAACGTATTTAAAAATTCAAATAGAGTAAAATTAAATCCTGATTTAATATAATATTTAATAAACCGGATTTTTGAAAACAATTTGAATGTTAAAAATCTTTTAGAATAAGCATAGTTAACAACTAAGATAGTAAAATTAATAACCAAGCTAATGATTATTAAAGATAAAATACCATAACCTAATTTTAAAAAGAGAATTGATAATGGAACTAATAAAATCTGCCTGGCTATTGCAAAAAACGACAGATACTTCATTTCTTCAAATGATTGATAAATGGTATAAATTGAACTTTGAAATCCACTTATAATTAAAGAAACGGAAAATATTATAATGTAAAATCTTGTTCCGCTATCATAATCAATAAATAATGCAATAAACAAGGAAACAAAAGCAGCCAAGAAAGAAAATAAATTTCTAAGACCAATTGTATCTTCTAAGATCTGTTTTATTTTAGTTAAATCTTTAGCACTTTCCCTTATTATTACTTTGTTTAGACCACTTAAAGTTAAAAAACCAAATAAACCCACATATGCTATAACAGTTTGATAGACCCCATATTTTTCAGGACCTAATAATTTTGGTATATAAAAAGCTCCAACAAGAGATATAATTTGCGATATTACATTACCAACAGTTAAAAAAACAATGTTTTTTATTGTTTTTTGTTTGCTTAATTGTTTTATTTTATTAATAATAATAACGATACCTAAAAATTATATTTTACATAATTACTAATAATTTGTTTGGTTTTTTCTATAGAATAAGGAAGATACTTTAATAATTTTTTATCTAAATATTCAATTCCAATACATTTATTTTTTAAATATATTTTAGCCATTTTATATTCACTTAAATCCAAATAACTATAATCAAATTTCCCAATTTTATTTACTTTATTTTTTGCATTCGTTTTAATTTTGTTAGGATCAAATAAATCCAAGATTCTTAAAACAAATTTAGTTGCACTTGGCATTTTTAATGCATTTGTAACTATTTCTTTATAAATATTTTTTTTCAAAAAGTTAATATCTTCTAATAAACCTACTTTTATATCTTTGTAAGAATTAAAATTCCATTCCATAGGTTTTATTTTTAGTATATCACTAACCGGTTTAATATATTCATCCCACGTTATTTCTCCAAACTCACAGAAATTATAAATACTATGCTTATCATTTACAAATTCTTCATAATTAGAAAGGAAGTAAACCAAATTGCCGATAAAAGTAGTGTTGCTGTAATATTGGCCCTCTTTTCCTATTAGCGGTTTTTGTTCATACAATCTTTCTACAATTTTATTTATCCAAGTAGACCCGGGACCGATAACATTTCCAATTCTTATTATTTTATAGTTAATATTTGATTTCTTACTTTCTTTAATTAAATATTGCTCTGATTTTGCCTTTATAAATGTGTAAACATCACTCTTATTAACGTGCTTTAATTCTTGCGGATTTTTATGATCATTACCGGGCAAATCATATACAGCAATACTGCTAATATGTATAATCTCACCTTGAAAATTCTTATCAATTATACTGAATATATTATTTATTATTTTTTTTGCAACGGTTTCGACTTCTTTAAAAGAAATCGCAGTACTAACAGCAAAATTATATATTCTACAATTTCGTACTTTTATATTACTCAAATCATTTATTACTTTCACTCTTTCGTCACGGAAAAACATTTTCTTGGAAATATTTCTCGAAACAACGATAATTCTAATAGAAGGATTATTTTTTAATAAAAATTTAATGAAATATCTACCAATATAGCCTGCTCCCCCAAAAACAATAACAGTTTCATTCCCGCTGTTTTGGTTATCAATTATTTCCATTCCAAACCTCATTATTATAATAATCGTCAAACTCTGTTATTCGCCTACTCTTGGCAATTTTTTCAATTAGTTCAATTCCTTTAATAACCGTTTTTGCATTAAGACTAAAACCCATTGTGTTATTGTTATTTATTTCATCATAAACTTGCCGCCAAATCATTTCGAAAACATCTTCCATTGTTTTGGGATAATTTTCTGAACCAACGAATAATTCGGAACGATTATTATCATAAATCTTAACGTTTTCTGATAAAAGAGACTTAGTTTTAATAATAGATTTTTGGGTCTTAATTTGTATATAATTGAAAAGATTCTGATCGCGTGATATTTTTAGAACAATAGGGAAAACATTATTACCACCTATAGTCACATTTAATAAAGCACTTACATTATTTGCACCCCAATCATAATCAAAAACTGATCTTTCTGTTTCAACACTTTGTACATCGAACAAGAAAGTTATTGCATCTGCAAGATGTGCTCCTACGTCGCTCAGTATGCCAAAATCCTTCTCAAATATTTCGGACCTTTCCGTTCCAACAGACTCCCAGGCATAAAGTCCTCCCTCAATCATTTTAATTTCTTTTATGTTCGCAATAAAACCGCTTTCGATCAATTTTTTCAAAATTAAAATGTTAGGAAACAGGCGTCTTGTTTGAGTAATAAAAATTCTTTTCCCTTTTTTTTCAGCTTCTGTAATAAGAAACTTCGCTTCTTCACTTGTATAAGTAAAAGGTTTCTCACATACAATATTCATTCCTTTTGAGATAGCTGGTAAGATAACAGCTTTTCTAATATTAGGTGGCGTTGCAACAAAACACAAATCCGCTCCTTCAATTTCATCTACACTATGAAATATAGGTAAATTGTAATTATTTTTTATTTCATTAAGCCTTTTTTCATTCTTATCAACTACACCCACAATATTATACAAATTAGTTGAATTTATTGCATTTAAATGAAATTTTTCAAAAATCTTACCGGCTCCTACAATACAAAGTTTTAATCTTCTCATATGTTTTGTTATCTTATATTGTAATAATTTTTATACCACCGAATAAATTCTACAATTCCATATTCAATTGAGATAGAAGGTTTATACTTAATATCTTCTATTAACCTCTGAACATCAGCAAAAGTACTGGGCACATCCCCTGGCTGCATTGGCAGCAACCTTTTTTTCGCCTTTTTACCTAATTCCTTCTCAATAGCATCAATGAAATCCATTAATTTAACAGGAGTATTTTTACCAATGTTATAAATTTTATATGGTACTATTGAATAACTCTGGTTGGGTAAATCGCTACTCCAATCCATATTGAGCGTTGGAATTAATTCTAATACTCCTTTTATGCCTGCAACTATATCAGCTATATATGTAAAATCACGCAGCATATCACCTTTGTTATAAATGTCTATTGGCTCCCCATTTAAAATCGCTTTAGTAAATTTGAATAAAGCCATATCGGGTCTGCCCCAAGGACCATAAACCGTGAAAAAACGAAGCCCAGTTGTAGGCAAGTTATAAAGATAACTGTAAGTATATGCCATCAATTCATTGGACTTTTTTGTAGCCGCATATAAACTAATTGGGTGGTCAACTCTATCGTTTTCAGAAAAAGGGACTTTTTTATTGTTACCATACACAGAACTAGAGGATGCATAAACTAAATGCCTAACAGGGTAAAGTCGACATCCTTCCAAAATGTTGAAAAAGCCAAATATATTACTATCAATATATGCTTGTGGGTTTTCAAGTGAGTATCGTACACCAGCTTGTGCTGCAAGATGCACAACGTAATCGAAGTTCTCTTGTTCGAAAAGTTTTAGTAGGTTCTCTTTATCAGTTAGATCAAGCTTTATAAAGCGATAGTTTGACTGATTGATTGATTGGATGATTGAGTTATATTCAATTTTTTCTTTTATAATACCGGTTTCTTTAATTCTGGCATATTTTAGATTGACGTCATAGTAATCGTTGATGTTGTCAAGACCTACAATTTGCCAGTCGGTTTCTTCTAGTAATTTATTTACGAGGTGGAAGCCAATGAAGCCGGCGGTACCTGTAACTAGTATTTTCATTGTTATTCTTTCATTGTTATTCGTTATTAAGTTATTTTTTATTCACTTACAAGCTTGCTTGATGATTTGCTTGATGATTTTTTATAAAATAGAAAAGACTGGGCTCCCCTTTAATAAAACTTCTACAATTCTTTCAGCTGCTTTCCCATCCCACATTTCTGGAATATTACCAACTTTTTTATTACCACTTAAAACATTTAGACAAGCTTTTTCAGC
>DYJU01000047.1 GCA_020722985.1 Candidatus Methylomirabilis sp. | reverse complement strand
GGAAATAAAATAAAGAGCAAAGTAAAAAAGTTGGTTGTATTAAGATAAATTATTTGAAAATATAATAATTATAATAGTTCAGCCACCAGAAGAGAACTTGAAAAAGTGTGGCTAATAGTTAAGGAAATACTTGGTGTTGTCATTGCGAGGAAGCCGAAAGGAAAGTTTAGAGAGAAAAATAAGGGTATATGAGGCTTAAGGAAGCAATCTTGCAGTTGAAAGCGGAAAGATGACAAGGATAGAAGGCATTTGGTAATAAAATCAAGATTGCTTTGTCAGGCTCAAATAACGGTGTAATAGAAGATAAAGGGACTCGTTCGCCTGACTTCGCAATGACAAATAAAAAATTTAATGATTAATTTGTTCTACCAATGGCTAAACTATTACTAATAATTTTCAGCCAGAAAATTTATTTCTTCATTATAATAATTGTTTTCCCCTAATAAATTTTTTATTCTTTCTGCATATCTAAATGATGAATCATTTGATTGATGTGCTATAAGCAATCTTCTGGCATTAAAGAATTTTTTAGATGTGACATAATCCTGTGCTTTATCTGTGCATTCGCTTAAAGCCCATGTTGAAACAAAAAGATCAGCATTTAATTTATAATTATTGATAAGTCCCAGTGGTAATATATTAATTTTACCAGGTTTAATTTTACTAAATTTTTTACTTTTTTACTATAAATTTTTTAACAACAATATCTTCTTTCCCATCTTTTCTTTCTGCACGGAGTTTGATGAAACAGACTCCATTTGCAAAATAAGAGACATTTTCGGTTATTTCATTTTCTCCATAATTTGTTTTGCCTTCATAACTTTTTATTGTCTTGCCAGAAGAATCTTTTATATCAAGTTTTATTTTTTTAACAGGGGCATTTAATTTATACGAAATTTTTATATTCCCATCACTTATAGTCGGATATACTTTTACAAAATTTTTATCCAGCACATTATTTTTATAATCCACCTTAATATTATATGTTGCAACAGGCGAAGTGTTGCCTGCATTGTCAATTGCTTTAACTTTAAATATAAATTCGCCATTATTAAGGCCAGATATAGAAATTTCACCTGTTGAATTATCAATAATATCATCAGGGTCTAAACCTGATTCAGTTAATGTAAAAGAATAACCAGCGATACCGGACAGGGAATCAGAAGCAGAAAATTTAATTGAAAAATTATTGTCATTGACAGGTGTAAATTGTGGGTGAGAAGAAGAAATAAAAGAAGGGACAGAAGGTGGAGTAAAATCACAGTTAAAGATAAATTCTGATATATCACTGCATAAAGAATTATTTTCCCAGTCCGCCTGAGCCATTAGTCTAAAAGTGTGCAATCCTTCAGAGCAATTAGTAAGGTTAAGGTAAGAAGATGTGGTAAAAGCAGATAGGGTAGAAAGGGAAGAATCAATAGAGTAAAAATATCCAGAGACAGTAACGCCATTTGAATCAGATCCAGACCAGGTAAAGGAAATATTATTTTTATTTGTCCATCCATTGTTTATGCAATCAGGCGAAGTTATAATGGGCTTTGCAGGAGGGCTTTCAGGATAATAAATTCGTATATTTTTAAAATATGGAGAAAGTCCTGGACCGGGAGAAGTTAGTTCTGCTTTTATTCTGATATACCTTGCGTTGGTTGAGGTAATAGAACTGCCGAAGTTATTGGAATAAGGACCGGACCAGTTTTCCCAGTTGATTTTATCAGGAGAAGTCTGGACATAAAAATGTAAAAAAGAAGAAGGGTCAGGAATTACCTGTTCCCAGGATAAAGTTCCAGTGCCTTTTGGAGTTGCCCTAAGGTCAATTATTGGTGTAAAAACACTTCCTGATGAATTAGAAGCGGTAGGGGTAACTGTTATTCTAAAATAATCAAAGTTTGCATAGGCGTCAGAATAAGTATCGTCCCATTTGAATATTCCGACATAACCGATATCATAATTTACATTAGAATATTGTTTAAAAAGTGTCCATGTGGTTTGAGTGCAATATTTGTAATATGTATTTATTGTGCTTCCAGTTTTTGATAATTTCAATTCTAATCCAGTAGTAGTAACAGGGTTAGGATAAGATGGATTACAGAAAATAGTATTTATATTATAAAAATAACTTGTTCCATTATTTAATTGCCAAGTATTTATAAGGGAACAATAAGATGTTGGATCGGCAGATACCGCGAGTTCCATGCCAATAGTATTTTGACTATCTTTTCTATAAAAAAATTCCATGGTGCTCGTCGTGAATTTTATCGGGTTTTCTTGAAGGTATTGTTAAGTAAATAGATATTTCAAAATCATCCTGTGTATTTATTAATTGATAAATTTTTGGGGCTGTATCAAGCCCTGATATCCATTTAGTTATAGGTACAGGAGCGTCAATATCTAAATTTTTAATAGTTAACCAGCCATTTACTTTTTCTCCTACTGTAACAGCGCCACGGTTCATACCATTATATTGTCCAACTTCAAAAATCCAGTTTCTATTTAATATTGAACCAGAAAATTCATCACTTATAACTTCGTAAATAGTTACATAATCAATTTTAGGATTGTAAATACAATTATACATAGTGCAGGAAGACCAATCATTAAAATCCCAGGTGTTTGCATAAGTAAAACTAAATAAAAACAGGATAAAACCTAAACTTACAATACATTTTCTCATAAAAACCCCTCCATAATAATAAATTTAGAATAATTATACTGAAATTTTTTAATATATCAATAATTTTTTGACTTTTTAATTAAAAAATGATAAATTATGAAGGATTTTTTTAATTTAAAGGAGTTAAAAGATGCAGGATAAGTATATACCAAAAGAAATAGAAGAAAAAATTTATAAATTTTGGCTTGAGAAAAAGTATTTTTATGCTGATGTAAATTCCACAAAACCTTCATTCAGCATAGTTATTCCACCACCTAATGTTACGGGCTCTTTACATATGGGGCATGCCTTAAATAATACATTACAGGATATACTTTCAAGATATAAAAGAGCAAATGGTTTTAATGTCTTATGGCTGCCTGGCTGTGACCATGCCGGGATTGCAACCCAGAATGTTGTTGAAAGAGAATTAAAAAAAGAAGGGAAGAAAAAAGAAGATCTGGGCAGAGAAAAATTTTTAGAAAGAGTCTGGGCATGGAAAGAAAAATACGGTTCAACCATCATGCATCAGTTAAAACGTCTCGGTTCGTCTTTAGACTGGTCTCGTGAAAGGTTTACAATGGATGAGGGACTTTCCAATGCTGTAAAAGAAGTTTTTGTAAGATTATATAACGAGCGTTTAATATATAGGGGTGATTATATAGTAAACTGGTGTCCGAGATGTTTAACTGCAATTTCTGATATAGAGGTAATTCATAAAGAAATAAAAGGCAATTTATATTATATTAAGTATCCTTTTGCAGATAATCCGGAAAAATATATTGAAGTTGCAACAACAAGACCAGAGACAATGCTCGGTGATACCGCTGTTGCTGTTAATCCTGATGATGAGAGATATAAAGATATAAAAGAAGGGACTTTATTTATTCTGCCTGAAACAGGTAGAAAAATTCCTTTGATAAAAGATAAATATGTTGATAAAGAATTTGGAACCGGGGCAGTAAAAATAACGCCAGCCCATGACCCGAATGACTTTGAAATAGGAAGAAACCACAATCTCCAGGTTATAAATGTTATGACTGAAGATGCTAAAATGAATGAAAATGCGGGAATAAATGGTAAATACAAAGGACTTGATAGATTTACTGCGAGAAAACAGTTAATTGAAGAGTTAAAAAAACGGGGATTATTAACAAAAATAGAAGAACATAAACATGCTGTTGGTCATTGTTATAGATGCGATACAATTATAGAACCATATGTTTCAACGCAATGGTTTGTAAAAATAAAGCCACTTGCAGAATCTGCAATAAAAATAGTAAAAGAAGGTGGAGTAAAATTTTTACCACAGATGTGGGAAAAAATTTATTATGACTGGATGGAAAATATAAAGGACTGGTGTATATCAAGGCAGTTATGGTGGGGTCATAGAATACCTGCTTATTATTGTCAGGATTGCGGGGAAATAAATGTTGCAAAGGAAAAACCCAAAAGTTGTAAAAAATGCAAAAGTAAAAATTTAATTCAGGATGAAGATGTTTTAGATACATGGTTTTCTTCTGCTTTATGGCCTTTTTCAACGCTTGGCTGGCCAGAAGAAACAAAAGATTTAAAAGTTTTTTATCCTACTTCTGTTTTAGTTACGAGCTGGGATATTCTTTTTTTCTGGGTTGCACGTATGATTATGATGGGGATGAAATTTATGGGTAAACAGCCTTTTTATTATGTTGTCATAAATTCACTTGTTTGTGATGCAGAAGGTAAAAAAATGAGTAAATCCAGAGGGAATGTTGTTGATCCACTTGATCTTCTTGAAGTATATTCTGCGGATTCATTACGTTTTACACTTACATCTCTTGAAACCCAGAGCAGACATATCGCATTTAATGAAGAAAGACTAAAAGGCTATCATAATTTTATGAATAAAATCTGGAATGCATCAAAATTTGTAATAAATAACCTTGACAAAAAAATGTCAGATGATATAGCAGGGATAGAAAATTTAAAATTGCCAGAAAAATGGATTTTATCAAGGTTAAATTTAATAATTGAAAAAATTTCATCGGGATATGAAAATTATAAATTTTCAGATATTGCATTAACACTTTATGAATTTTTCTGGCATGAATTTTGTGACTGGTATATTGAGATTTCAAAAATTGAACTAAAAAAAGAAGGAGTTTATAAAGAAATCGTTAAAAAGGTGCTTTTAAAAGTTTTAAAAGAAATATTATTACTTATGCATCCTGTTATTCCTTTTATTACAGAAGAAATTTATCAGGCATTACCACTTATAGATAAAAAAGAAAGTATTATGCTTGAAAATTTTCCGGAAGTAGATAAAAGATTAATTTTTGAAGAAGAAATTAAAAAGATGGAATTTTTACAACAGATTATATATACCATAAGAAACCTGCGGGCTGAACTTGAGTTTTCACCCGGTGATAAAATAGATACAGTAATAATTTTAAATAAACAAAGAGAATTATTAAATTCGCATTCTGAAATTATAAAAATACTTGCCAAATTGAATAATATTTTAGATAATTATGACGAAAATTTTGTAGAAAGAGAAATAAAACTGAACAATGACAAGTTTGGCGTAATTGCAATTAATAAAAATTTAATCAAAAATTTAGAAAAACTTATTAATAATAAAGAAAAACAAAAAAATGACCTTATAAATGGAATTAAAAAGATAGAAATAAAATTAAGCAATAGTGATTTTTCAAACAATGCACCTAAAAAATTAATAGAAGAAGAAAATATAAAACTAAATAACTTAAAACAGGAATTAATTAGAATAGAAGAACTAATAAAAAAACTAAAATGAGGCAAATATGAAAGATTTATTAAAAAAGTATTCAAAAGAGATAGATAAGATAATAGAAAGTGCTTTAAATGAGGATATTGGAAATGGAGATATAACTACGGATTTTATAATATCTTCAACAAATGAGATAAAAGGATCTTTTATTGCAAAGGGTGAAGGAATAATTTGTGGGGTTCCGTTAATTAAATTAATATTTCATAAATTGAATAAAGAAATAAAAATTTCAGTAAAGAAAAAAGATGGGGATTTTGTAAAATATGGAGATGTAATTGCTATTGTTAAAGGAAATACTCGGGCAATATTCAGTGGAGAAAGAGTTGTTTTAAATTTAATGCAGCGGCTCTCTGGTATTGCAACAACAACTAAAAAATTTGTAGATATAGCAAAACCATATAAAGTAACAATACTTGATACAAGAAAAACAACACCGAATTTAAGGATTTTAGAAAAATATGCAGTAAAGATAGGGGGTGGTCAAAATCATCGTATGGGGCTTTATGATGCAGCACTTATAAAAGATAACCATTTAAAAATAATTGATGTAGAAAAGGCAATTTATGAATTAAGAAGATGGTTACCTAAAAATATGACAATAGAAGTAGAGGTTCATAAATTAGAGATATTAAAAAAAGTAATACCGTTACATCCTGATATAATAATGCTTGATAATATGAATTTATCAATGGTTGATGAAGCAATGAAAATAATAAAAGAAACAAATTGTCAGGCAAAAATAGAAATTTCGGGTGGAATTAATCTGCATAATATCAGGGATTATGCACAAAGAAAACCTGATTACATTTCAATAGGTAGTATTACACATTCAGTGCAGTCAATGGATATACATTTTAAATTATTGTGCAATTGATGTTTAATATTAATTTTTTAAATAAAAAAATAAAAAAAAATAAAATATTAAATAAATTAATTTTTTTTAAAACAGTAGATTCTACAAATGATTTTTTAAAAGAAAAAAATTATCCTACAGGAACAACTATTTTAGCAGTAGTGCAATTATCAGGTAAAGGTAAATTAGGGAAAAAATGGATTTCAGATAAAGGAGGGTTATGGTTTTCATTTATAATAAATAAAAAAGAAAAGAGCCCTTATCTTTATGTTGTTTTATCCTCTGTTGCTTTAGTTGAAGTTTTAAAAAAATATAATGTAAATGCAAAAATTAAATGGCCTAACGATATTCTTGTTAATAATAAAAAAATCTGCGGCATATTGGTAGAAAATGATTATTATAAAGGGAAAATTATTACAGGAATAGGGGTAAATATAAATAACAAAATACCATTAAATACAGATATACCTGCCATTTCATTAAAAAAGATAAAAAATAGAAATATAGATATAAATAGTTTTTTTCTAAATTTTATAAAGATTGTTGATAAATATCTTTTTAAAATAAAAAAATACAAAAATATAATTATAAAAAAGTGGATCAAAAATCAGTATAATTTAAAAGATAAAGAAATTAAAATTTTTAAAAATGGGAAATTGATGAGATTTAAATTTTTAAAATTAAGTAAAAATGGTGATCTCATTGTTAAAAATGAACAGGGGAAAAAGCAAAAGATAAAAACAGAAATATTTTTTATTTAAAAAATTTTTCTTTTATTTTATTTAATAATAAAATCCCAACAATGGTTTTTCCATCAACTATTTTCCCTTTAAAAATCATATTGATTAATTTATTTAATGTAAAAATTTTAATTTTTATATTTTCATCCTGTTCTAAATTTTGTTTTTTCTTTTTAAGTGATGTTGCCAGAAAAATATCCATTTTTTCTGAAATAATACCTGGTGATGGGTAGATGGTTATTAACTTTTTTAATTTTTCAGGATAATAACCTGTTTCTTCTTCTAATTCTCTTTTTGCACAATTAAAAGAGTTTTCATTTTTCTCTTTTGTTCCGGCGGGCAATTCATATATATATTTATTTATCGCGTATCTGAATTGTTTAATCATAATAATTTTTTGTTTTTTAATATCTAAAACAGGAATTATAACTACAGAACCAGGATGAATTATAATTTCGCGGATAAAATTTTTATTGTTAATTTTTAATGAATCAACATTTAAATTTATTATTTTGCCTTTATAAATGTTTTTTCTTTTAATTATTTTTTTCATTTTGAACCTTTACAATTAATAATTTCTCTTTCTGTTATTATATAATCCATTTTTATATCGTGTTTTTTTGCCGGGATTTTTTTTACTATCTGTTTTGAAAAAGCAAAACCAATTTTAATTATTTTTTTATCTAATTTACTTAAAAATCTATCAAAATATCCTTTGCCAAAACCAATTCTATTTCCTTTTTTATCAAAGCATATTCCTGGTATGATTATAATATCAAGCAAATTAAAATTTGTTAATTTTATTTTTTTTGCGGGTTCCAGAATATTAAATTTGCCTTTTTTAAATTTGTCATTTACTTTAAGTCTAACAGGATGAACTTTCTCATCAATAATTACAGGAACATATACTTTTAATTTTTTTTTAAGTAAAAATTTAATCAAACTTTTTGTTTCAACTTCTGACTTAAAAGATATATATAACATTATATTTTTTTTGTTTTTAAGAATCTGCTCAAAATATTTTAAAAATTTTTTAATAATAATTTTGCTAAATTTTTTTCTATGCGCTTTTTTTATTTTATCTCTTTTTAATTTTAAAAGTTTCCTTAATTTAATTTTGTTCATGATAATTAATATACTTTAAAAATGTATTAAATACAAATAATTTTTTTTAAAAATAATTTATGATAAAATATTCAATAGGTGAAATAAATGAAAAAAATAATAATTTTAATAATATCAATTTTCTTATTTAAAAATGTTTATAGTTTTTATTATGAAAATGGTGGGCTGGCAAGGGTTATAGCGCTTGGTTTTCCTGAAATTGCAATTTCTGACATTTTATTAAACTATGACCTTTTTTCAAAAGGATTTATATCCATTGCCCATTTTAAACCTATAAATAATAAAATTATCTTTAATGCTGGTTTTTATCCTAATATTATAAATGAAAAAAACATTAAAATAAAAAATACCAATTTCTTTTTAAACGACGAAATAAAAAATCATAATATTTTTTTTAAATTAAATGACGAAAATATAATAACAATTGTCCTTAATGCGGATGAAATGACATCTGAATATGAAGAATCAAATGAAGATGTTTTTTTATTTAATTCAGTTAAATCGTCAGAAACAAAAATTGTTTCAGGTATTGGATATTCTAAAAAAATTAATAAAAATATAGCATTGGGTTTATTTTTAAATGATAATTATATTTTTTATAAAATTGATAAATATTTTGAAAAAGGATTGGAAGATAATGAACCAAAAATTTATGAAATTTCAAACAGTAATTATTCAAAAGTTAATTATGGCTTTTCAATTGCTTATTTTGTAAATGAAAATTTGAGTTTTTCCTTATTGGTCGGCGATAAAAAATTAAATGTTCCTTTTATATTAAATGAAATTAAAGGGCTAACACTATTTAATCCATCGGAAATAGAAATTGATTATGAGAATATATTTTTCAACCGTTATAATATATTATTTACAAAGGATACTTTAAGATCTGAAATTACTTATGATGAAAGAACTTTTTTAAAAGAACAAAAAGAATCTTTTGGTTATAATCTTAATTTTGGTATGGAATTAAATAAAGAAAATATAAAAGCATCAATTGTTGCAGAAATTTTATTAAATTGTGGTTATAAATATAATAAATATTTTTATAAAGAGATAAATTATCATTATTTTCCTCCTAAATCCACAGAAGAGGAGTATTTTAATTCTCAATATATTATAAATTCATCGGCGCATATAGTTGAAATAACTTTTAAATATTTTATCAATGAAATTTTAACTTTTGCAAATATATTTAATTATTTTTTTGAGGGATTTGACTATAACTTTGAATTAAAATCATGTAATATTAAATTGATGCAATATAATATAGTTCCTGCTTTTTCTATTAAATTTTTTAAAATGCTTATACTTTTTGAGTTCTTTTTAAAAAATTTTCATGTGGAAAATTTTGTAAAAAATGAACTTAAGCATATAGATAATAGTTTATTTATATATGGTTTTAAAACGGGTATAGAATATGAAATTGAAAATGATGTTTTTTTACGAATTGGTTATAATTTAAGAAAAGGTGGTTCGGGGTATATTGAAAAAAACGAGCAAAATTTGATTGACGAAAAAGCAGGAACTGCTTATAATCCTTTTTTAATAAGGTCTACTTTCAGTTTTGGTATAGGTCATAAATTTGAAGAATTTGAAGTAAATTTATGTTTTTTGAATGAAGAAATTTTTAAAATACCATCATCAAATAATTATCAAAATAGATCAAATCAAGTTGTTTTTGATTTAAAGAAATTTTTTTAAGGATAAAAAAATGGCTGAAAAAGATTTTACAGTTTTGATTATAGGTAGAGAAAATGTAGGCAAATCAACTTTATTTAATAAATTGATAGGTGAGCAAAAGTCAATAATTGATGATTTCCCTGGAGTCACACGTGATAAAATATACGGTATTGTTGAATGGCTTGGTAAAAAATTTACACTGGTTGATACAGGTGGTATTTTATTTGAGGAAGAAAATATAATAAAAAAGAAAGTTCTTGATAAAATAAATGAGGTAATGAAAGAAGCAGATATGGCTTTATTTGTTGTTGATGTAAGGGATGGACATGTCCCTGATGATAAGGCAATTTATGACTTTTTAAAAAAATCAGGATTGCCATTTATAACTATTGTCAATAAAGTTGATGATAAACGTTTAGAAAATAACGCTTATGAATTTTATAAATTAGGTGTTGATAAATTATTTTTAATTTCTGCTGAACATTCAATAGAACTTGATTCAATTCTTGATTATATCGTTGAACAGATGAAGGATATTAAAAGTCAAGATGAAAAAGATGATAAACAGGAAAGAATAATTAAAATAACCATTGCCGGCAGAGAAAATGTGGGAAAATCTTCACTTTTTAATGCAATTATAAATGAAGAAAGATCAATAGTAACAGAAGTTCCAGGCACTACAAGAGATGCTATTGATTCTTTGATTGAAATTTCCGGGAAAAAATTTATTATAATTGACACAGCGGGTATTAAAAAAAGGAAAAATATTTCAAAAAGGGTAGAAGAGTATAGTATAGGAAGAACTTTTGCAAATATAAAAAGAAGCGATATGCTTTTATATTTATTTGATGCAATGGAAGAAATAAGCGAAATTGATAAAAAAGCAATAGATTATGCGTTGGAAAATTTTAAAAGTATAATATTTGTTGTTAATAAATGGGACATAGTAGAGGGAAAAAGAAAAAATATAAAAGAAATGAAAGAAAAATATATAGAATATATAGGAAAAAAAATTAAATTTGCAGATTTTGTCCCAATAGTTTTTGTTTCAGCAAAACAAAAGCAGGGATTAGAAAAATTATTTGATATTGTATTTTACGTAGAAAATCAGTATAATTTTAGAGTAAAAACATCAATTTTAAACAGAATTTTTACTGAAGCGGTTTTCAGAAAAACACCTGAAAGCGTGAGCGGAAGTTTAAAGATTTATTATATAACCCAGGTTGGAATAAGACCGCCGGAGTTTGCTGTTTTCGTTAATAAAAAAGAGAAAATAAAGGAAAACTATATAAAGTATATAGAAAAAAATTTAAGAGATAAATTGGGTTTTGAAGGAGTGCCTATAAAAATTAAAATTAAATTGAAAAAAAAAGGTGAAAATTAATGTTTTTAACTGCAATTTTAATTATCATAAGTGCTTATATCATTGGTTCCATACCAACGGGTTATTTAATAGTAAAATTTTTAACAGGGGAAGATATAAGAAAAGTTGGAAGTGGAAATATTGGTGCGACAAATGTCAGACGTATACTTGGTCTAAAATGGTTTTTTGTTGTTCTTTTTTTAGATGCTTTAAAAGGTTTTTTGCCTGTTTTTATTGCTCAAAATGTAATAAAATCAAGTGCTGAAATTATTCCTGTTTTAACAGGACTGTTTGCTATTTTAGGTCATACATTTACTATGTTTTTAAAATTTAAAGGAGGAAAAGGCGTTGCAACAGGATTTGGAGTATTTTTAGCACTTGCTCCTTTTTCTGTTTTAAACTGCGTTGTTGTTTTTGTGGTTTTACTTTTTATGTTCAAATATATTTCTTTAGGTTCAATAGCGTCTGCTTTCTTATTGCCTGTTTTTATTTTTATTTACGGCGAATCTGGGGAATATGGGTTTATTTTAATTTTTGCTGTTTTAGTTGCTATTTTTGTAATTTATAAACATACCGATAATATAAAAAGACTAATTGAAGGGACTGAAAATAAATTTAAATTTAAAAACAAAGAAGGAGAAAAATGAAAGTATCTGTTATTGGCGCTGGTGGATGGGGAACAACGATTGCTATTATATTAAATGATAGGAATTATGATGTAATTTTATACGAATATTTTAATGATTATTGTAAAATTTTAAATAAAGAGAGAGAAAATATAAAATTTTTAAAAGGGATAAAAATACCAGAAAAAATAGAAATTGTAAATGATTTAAAAAAAACAGTAGAAAAATCTGAGATTATTTTTCTTGCTACTCCTTCGCATTATTTGAAAAAATTTTTAAAAATGATAAAAAAATATAAATATAAAAATAAAATTTTTGTAAGTTTAATAAAAGGGATAGACCAGAAAAGTTTAAAAACACCTTCTGAAATTATTAAAGAAATTTTAGGTAATGTTAAAATAGTTGTAATTTCAGGGCCATCAATAGCACCAGAAGTGGCAAGAAAAGTTCCAACAACAGTGGTTGTAGCGTCCAGAGATTTACAACTTGCAGAAAAAATACAGAAGATTCTTTCTACAAATTATTTCAGGATTTATACAAACACAGATGTTAAAGGAGTTGAGTTGGGGGGTAGTTTAAAAAATGTAATTGCAATTGCTGCTGGAATTTTAGATGGATTAAAAACAGGAGACAACACAAAAGCAGCACTTATTACACGCGGTCTTGCTGAAATAAAACGGCTTGGTGTTAAATTGGGAGCTTCGGAGGATACCTTTTATGGTCTTTCAGGTTTGGGGGATTTAGTTGTTACCTGTGAAAGTAAATTAAGCAGAAATAGGACAGTTGGAGAATTGTTAGGTAAAGGAGAAAAAATTAATAATATTTTAAAAAAAATGGAAATGGTGGCAGAAGGAGTAAAGACATCTTATTCTGTTTATAAATTATCTAAAATTTATAAAGTTGATATGCCAATAACAAAAGAGATTTATGAAGTCATTTATCGTGGAAAATCAATATATGAATCCATAGGCGATTTGATGAGCCGTTCTTTAAAATCAGAAAAAGAATTTTTAAACAAAAAATAATCCGGGAGGTTTATTTATGGATATAAAAGAAAAAAAATATTATCCAATCAGGGAAGTGTCTCAGATAACAGGCGTTCGTGAGTCTGTTATTAGATTCTGGGAACAACAATTTGATGAGTTGAAGCCATTAAAAAACAGAGTCGGACAGAGGAAATATACAAAAGAAGATATAGATATAATTTTATTGATAAAAAAATTACTTTATGAAGAAGAGTATAAAATAAGCGGCGCACAAAAAAAATTAAAAGAATTACTTTCAAGTGATGACGGTGGTGAGCAGATGCAACTTTTTCCGATGGAAGAAAAATTAAAATTGAGCAAATTAAAAGAGATAAAAAAAGATATAGAAGAGTTACTTTTTGTATTGCAGGCATAATTTTTAGATATTTATAAATATCCTCACAATAAAATCTGGAAATTATGATGTGAGTCGTTTGATATGTGGTGGTAATTCGATTGCGGGTTTTTCTCATCAAGGGGTAAAATTAGATTTTAAAATGCTGCGATATTATACTATGGCAAACATCCAGGAATTACTTGGTGATAGTTCAGCCAACAGAAACGAACTTGTAAAAGTGTGACTACTAGTAAGAAAACGCCTGACGATGTCATTCTCAGGAAACCGAAAGATGAGAGGAGAAATGGAAATAAGGTTAATATGAGGCTTAAGGAAGCAATCTCGCAGTCAAAGGCGGAGGGAAGGCAAGACTAAAAAGCATCGGGTATAAAATCAAGATTGCTTTGTCAGGCTCATTTAGCGTGGCAGTAGAAGGCAAAGGTTAACGTTCGCCTGACTTCGCAATGACAAAGCGAAAGATTTATATTTATATATGGACCAATTTTGTTCTACCAGTGGCTAAACTATTACCTTTGTCTTATAATATTCTACTGAGGACTAATAGTCTATCTTTATTCATTATTTTTAACTTCTTTAAGTGTATACCATGTCTATCCTTATTTCCAATCCTAACATTTAACTGATTTGCATTTGTAAAAATAATTTGCTAAAATACAGGTAGTAAAATTTTTACTTATGTGGCTAAATTATTATAAAATGGCAAATTTAATAAAAAGATTAAATAAACCCTGTTTATGTTTTAAAATATTAGCAGCAGGAAGAAATGTAATAGTTCAGCCACCAGAAGTGAACTTGTAAAAGTGTGGCTAATAGTTAAGGAAATACTTGGTGTTGTCATTGCGAGGAAGCCGAAAGGAAAGTTAAGAGAGAAAAATAAGGTCATATGAGGCTTAAGGAAGCAATCTCGCAGTTGAAAACGGAAAAAGACAAGGCAAAAAAGCATTCAGGTATAAAAGCAAGATTGCTTTGTCAGGCTCATTTAGCGTGGCAGTAGAAGGCAAAGGTTAACGTTCGCCTGACTTCGCAATGACAAAGCGAAAGATTTATATTTATATATGGACCAATTTTGTTCTACCAGTGGCTAAACTATTACGAAGAAATTGCACAACAAAAGAACAGATAATTAATGCTTT
>DYJU01000003.1:54293-59174 GCA_020722985.1 Candidatus Methylomirabilis sp. | reverse complement strand
CCCTAAAAATCTTACTTTAATCTAATTCTCGGGTTCTAACGCGATTTTTGGGAATTTTGGAGTTTTTCTGTTTTTTTGATGGCATCCGTTAATGCCATCATGTGAAATTGAAAACCATTTGTTTCCCAACATTCTTCACTTCTCCCTTTATCATATCCTCCCACCCGCTATTAAACAATATATGATACAATCCGTCGGCTAACGCATATTGTTTGAATATCTTTACTTCAAAAAATCTTTTTGCTCTTACCATAAGGTTCTTTACAACTATGCTATATTTTAACCTTGTGCCGAGTTCCACGCTGATGAAATAAAAAACCGCTTGTAACAGCACCACGGTATTTCGTATCCCCACATAACTTCTTACCCGCACATCTTCTATCTTGTATTCATTTTTCAGAAATCTAAAACTTTCCTCGCACTTCCACCGTGTGAGATATATTTCCAGCACCTCCACGCAATCTTTTTCTGTATTTGTCGCAAGTATCATTTCTTTTATCTTGACATATTAGCACAAATGTGCTACATATAAAAAGTAGTGGCAGATTACAGATATTAGATGCCGGTTGCTGATTTAAAAACAAAAAAATTTGTCGTATAGTGAAGAGACAGGTGATTGAGGTTAAATGGCAAAAGGCAAGTACCGGATGCAGAATAAATTAAAGCATAGAAAATTTGTAATAGTTCAGCCACCAAAAGTCCGCTTGTAAAAGTATGACGACTAATAAGTAAACACTTGCCGTTGTCATTCTCAGGAAGCCGAAAGAGGAGCGTAGAAAGAAAAATAAAGGGCAATATGAGCCAGACGAAGCAATTTCGCAGTTGAAAATGGAAGAAAACAAGGAGAAAAGACATTAGGTAATAAAAGCAAGATTGCTTTGTCAGACTCAAATAACAAAATTATAGAAGGCAGAAGTTATCATTCGCCTGACTTCACAATGACAGAGCGAAAAATTTATATATGGATTAATTTTGTTTTACCGACAGCTAAACTATTACAATAATATAAAAGGAAAAAGAAATGAATAAAAAAATAAGTGGTAAGACAGAAGAGATTTATAAGTTTATAAAAAATAAAGTAAAAGAAAATAATTATCCACCAACATTAAGAGAAATAGCCATAGAAGTTGGTTTAAATTCAACATGGACTGTAAGATACCATTTAAAAAAACTTTCAGATTATGGGTATATAAAATTAAAAAAAGGCGTCTCACGTGGTATAGAGATTTTTAACTTAAATACCGGCATACCAATTTTGGGAAGGATAAGTGCAGGTAGACCAGAAGAAGCAATTGAAAATGTAGAAAATTATATTTCCGATCTTACAGATTTTTTTGGGATGTTTGACATATTTGCATTAAAAGTAAAAGGAGATAGCATGGAAGGAGAAGGAATAAAAGATAACGACATAGTAATAGTAAAAAAACAACCAGTTGCAAACAATGGAGATATAGTGGCTGCAATGATAGATGGTGAAGTTACTGTTAAATTTTTTTACCATACACAGAAGGGTATAAAGTTAGTGCCAGCAAATCCTGCTTATAAACCTATTGTTTCAAAAAATGTAAAAATTTTAGGTAAAGTAACAGGTGTTATAAGAAAATATTAAAAGGTGTATTTTATGTCAATTACGGTTATAAAACAGAAAATAGATGTCTGTGCAATTTTTAAAAAAAATTTTGTGAGTATAAAATGGTTTGAATGGAAAGGACAGCAGATTGAAGTTAATAAAATTACACATAAATGGTATACAAAGGATGGGCAGAATAAAATTTTACATCTGGCAGTTACAGGTGAAAATGGATATTATGAAATATCGTATAACATAAATACCTTTGAATGGATTCTTGAAAAAACAGAAGTTGAATAAATTTAAATGGATGAAAAATAATGGATGAAAAAGAAAAATATATTTTACTTATAGATATGGATGCATATTTTGCATCCGTTGAACAGATATGCAATCCGTCATTAAAAGGTAAGCCTGTTGCTGTTTGTGGTGAAGGTAGAACAGTTATCACAACCGCTTCTTATGAGGCAAGAAAATTCGGTGTAAAGACAGGCCTTACAATTCCAGAAGCAAAAAAATTATGCCCACATCTAATAATAGTAAAGGGTGATCTGGAAAAGTATGTAGATACATCGCTTAATATTCATAAAATACTACTTGATTTTACTGATAAGGTAGAAGTTTTTTCAATAGATGAATGTTTTATGGATATTACTGATTCTTATAAACTTTTCGGTTCTCCTTTTGATACTGGTTTAATGATAAAAAAAAGAATAAAAGAAGAGATAGGGCTTTCCTGTTCAATAGGTATAGGACCCAATAAAACAATTGCAAAACTTGCAGCAAAATTATTTAAACCGGATGGGCTTTATGAAGTAAAAAGCAGTGCTATAGAAGGATTTATGAATTTTTTACCTGTGGAAAAACTTCAGGGCGTTGGAATAGGAGATAAAACAGCAATGAAATTGAAAATGCTTGGCATAAATACAGCAGGTGATTTAAGTAGAACATCTTCCATGCTTTTACGTGCATATTTTGGCATAAATGGCTATATACTGAAGAAAATAGGACAGGGTTTATATGATACGCCTGTTAAAAAATATTTATATCAGGATGCCATAAAGTCAGTAGGACACAGTTATACTTTGCCAGAAGATACAAAAGATGAAAGTGTGATAAAATCGTATATTCTTATGCTCAGTGAAAAAGTAGCAAGAAGGATGAGAAAGTATAATGTGAAAGGCAGAACAATTATATTCATAATTCGCTATTCTGATTTTAAAACTTATATGAAACGTAAAACAATAAAATATTTAACGTATGACGGTAATGAAATTTATCTGGAAGCATTGAAAATTTTTAAAGAAAATTTTAACCTGAAAAATAAAATTCGTATGATAGGTGTAACTGTTTCAAATCTGATAATAGCAGATAGAGAAAAATTTCTTTTTGATTTTTATGAGAAAAAAAATAAATTGATAAAGGTTATAGATGATATAAATGATAAATTTGGGGAATTTACAGTAAGACCTGCATTATTGACCATTGCTGAAAAGTTTGGTATAGTTAAAAAATGCGCATTGATAGGTTCACGTCAGATAAAAAAACATAATTGAGGAAAAATTTTATGGAATTAAAAAATATAAAAATAGGCACGTCTGGATTTTCTTTCCCGGATTGGCGTGGTCCCATTTATCCTGATGGTTTAAAAAAAGGTGAAGAACTTATATACTATAATAAAAAATTGGGATTTGACTGTGTTGAAATAAATGCAACCTATTATACATTAATTTCTGAAAAGTCATCAAAAGCAATGATAGGAAAAGTGGATGATGATTTTGAATTCGTTATTAAATGTTATAAGGGTATAACCCACGACACATTTGATTATAGAATAGAAAAAAAGCCAGATGACAAAATTTTAGATGAATATTTTGAAAGATTCATATCATCAATAGAGCCTTTTACTAAAAGCAAAAAACTGGGATGTATTTTATTACAATTTCCTGTATTTTTTTACCCGGGAGAATTGCAAAAAGAATATATTTTAAAATGTAAAGAAAAGTTAAAAAGTTTTAATCTGGTTATAGAATTTAGAAATTCTGCCTGGGCAAAAGAAGAAACTTACGATTTTCTTAAAAAAAATAATTTAGGTTTTTGTGCAGTGGATGAACCAGAATTTAAAAATTTAATGCCATTTGTGAATATTGTGACAGGTAACATATCGTATTTCAGGTTACATGGACGAAATAAAAACTGGTTTAAAGCAAAAGATACAAATAGCAGATATGATTATTTTTATAGTGATGATGAATTAAAAAGTTTTTTACCAGAAATAAAAACAATGTCAGAGAATTCAACAAAAATGTATGTTTTTTTTAATAATTGTCATGCTGGTTCTGCGGCAAAAAATGCAATGAAAATGAAAGAATTGTTGAAGTTTTTTTGAAGTATCCAAAAGTGCAGTTTTGAAACTGTATTTTATTTTATAAAATAATTTTTTTCTTGACAAAAAATGATAAATAATATAATATTTTATATACTTTTAAACCACAAAAATATGTGGAGGCAATATGAGTTGCATAAAAAATAGAGTTTTGATTGTTTTAAGTGTAATAATATTTTTATTAGTAAATGCCAATTTTATATTTGCGAAAACAAAATCAAAAGCGAAAAAAGTCACTTCTGAAGCAAGTAATAAAAAATCAGATTTTAAAGTGGACGCAAAAATTATAGGCGTTGCTGATGATGCTACAAAGGAATTTACATATATTGATATGGGAAAAACACATGGAGTTAATAAAGGGGACAGATTTTTAGTTCAGGGTAAATATGGTAAAGTTATGGTAGAAGTGATTCAGCCATTTGATAGGATGTCTTCTGTTAAGATTGTTGATAGCTGGTTATTAGATGAAGGTAATGCAGGAGAGATGATAACTGAAAGCAGATATCCAAGAATAAAAATAGGTAAATATATAGAAAAGAAAGTTGCGGCAGTAAAGAAATCTATAAAGAAACCTTTAGAAACTACAAAGATAGAAACCCAAAAAGAAAAAAAGGAAGCTGAAGTTCCTACTATTCCAGCATTGCCAGGAACTGGTGGGCAGCCAGAAATAGGAGGACCTGAGATTCCAGGTATACCAGGCGTAGAATCTACAGAAGGACCTGCTGTTGGTGCAGCAGCAATTCCAGGGATACCAGGCGAAGAGTTACCAGCAGGACCTGAAATTCCAGGAGCAGAGGGTTTAGCAGCACCAGAAGGAGATATTGGTGTGCCTACAGTTGAACCAGGTATTGGTATGCCAGGTGAAGAAACAATGCCAGGGATGGAAGCTGGATTACCCGGAGAACCAGGGCTGCCAGGAGCAGAG
>DYJU01000003.1:0-54193 GCA_020722985.1 Candidatus Methylomirabilis sp. | reverse complement strand
TTCCAGGAGAATCGGGAATGCCAGGGATGGAAGCTGGATTACCCGGAGAACCAGGGCTGCCAGGAGCAGAGCCTGGGTTGCCTGAGGCAGAGCCAGGATTGCCAGGTGAACCAGGGGTTCCAGGAGAACCGGGACTTCCAGGAGAATCGGGAATGCCAGGGATGGAAGCTGGATTACCCGGAGAACCAGGACTGCCAGGAGCAGAACCTGGTTTACCAGGAGAACCAGAGATGCCAATGGCAGGAGATTTATTACCGCCATTACCATAAAAAAAATAATAAAATAAAATTATATTTAAGGAGAGCGTAAAATGAAAAAGTTAAAAGTTTTATTGACAACTGTTCTAATTGTTTTATTAGTAGTTAATTTTTTATTTTCTGCAGATCCTGCAAAAGCAAAACAGTATTTAAATTATGGAAATAAGTATTTGCAGGCAAAACAATATGATAATGCTATAAAATATTATGCTTATAGCATAAAAATGCAACCAACATCAGAAGCATATTATTATACTGCCCTTGCATATTATTATAAAGGAGATAAAGATCAGGCATTAAGAAATGCACAGTATGCGCTAAAACTTAATCCTTCTAATTCAAATGCAAAAAAATTAGTTGATTCGCTTGCTGGTGCAGCAAGAACAGCAGGCGCAGCAGGACAAGATCAATATTTACTCGCAGGTCATAAATATTTAAAAGCAAAACAATTTGATATGGCAATTAAATATTATCAGGCAAGCATAAATACAAATCCTACTTATCAGGCATATCAATATTTAGGAACTGCCTATTATTACAAAGGTGATATGGCAAATGCAAAAGCAGCGTATGAACAATCACTTCAATTAAATCCTAATAATCCACAAGTGAGAAGTATTTTATCAAGGATTGATTCTTCAGGTGGTGCAGCAGGCGGAGAAGCAAGAATAAGCCAGCAGATGGGAGTTCACCCACTATTACTTGCCTTACTTTTTGCAGGTGCAATAGGGGTATTATTTATATTCTAATAGAGTAAAGATTAGATATTTTATAGAGGGGTTATATTTATATTGCCATTATTAAAGATAGATAGCATAAAAGATAAAAAATATTATTTAGGTCATATTTCAAGATTAAAAAAAAGAGCCATATCCGGTAAAATATCAAAAGAAGAAATAATAGAATTATTACTATCCTATGTGATAAAAGGTAAAGATGTAAAATTTCAGGCAAAAGAAATTTATAAAAAAAGCAAAGGCAATTTCAGGGAAGTATTTAAAGTTGTAGAAAATGAAAACATTTCAGGCATAGGAAAAGAAACCAAATTATTTTTTTATCTTATAAAAAATTTTACAGAAATACTGAACCAGGAAAAATTCATAAAAAGAAAATATAAAATTTCCATACAGGATGATGTGATAAATTATTTTAAAAATTTATATAATAATAATGATAAAGAAGTTGTTTATATTTTATTTCTTGATGCAAAAAATAAAATAATAGCAAATAAAAAAATATCAGAAGGGACTTTAACGCAGTCGCTTCTATATCCGAGAGAAATAATAAAAGAAGCAATAAAGGAATCAGCATTAAGTTTAATAGTTGTTCATAACCACCCGAGTGGTAATCCGGAACCATCGGAAAATGATAAAAAAATAACAAAAAAATTGATTTTCGCTTTAAAAGAAATGGACATAAATTTACTTGACCATATTATCATTGGCACAGAAGATAAAGGTTATTTTAGTTTCTATGAAAATGGATTAATAGATAGATATAAATTGGATTACAACAAAGTCACTGAAATGTCTAATTTATAATAAAAATAAAATTAAAAACCCAATTCTTCATTTTCTTTTGTTGTATTAGTCTCATTTTTTGGTTTTATAGTGGGCGTTGCAGTATTAGCAGACATTTCACCGTCTAATTTTTCATAAATTTCAGAGTCCGAAACTTCATAATCTTCCATATCTTTATTTAAAAAATCACTAACCTGTATATTGCTATGCAGATTGCAATTTTGACTCGGTTCGGTATTTTCTATAAAAGGAATATCAATGTTAGAAGGACAATACTGAGTTGCTAACAATCCACTTTTTGAGCAAATTTTTTTAAAAATTATTTTATCAGGCACTGAGAATTCTACGTTTGTGTCGGGAAATGCATTAAGCATAAAATCAGCCCATATAGGAGCAGCAACAGTTCCGCCAACCATATTTTTACCCATAGTTTCCTTATCATCAAATCCTATCCATATACCTAAAACAAATTCCGGGGTATAACCGATAAACCATGCATCGGTATAATCATTGGTAGAACCAGTCTTTCCTGCGCATGCTCCTTTAAATCCCATATTCCTTATTTCTTTGCCAGTTCCTTTATTTATGACATTTTCAAGTGCAAAGGTTGTAAGATAAGCAGTTGTTTCAGATATTGCATCTTCTAATTTTGGGATGTTTTGTTCCAGGGTTCTTCCATTGCTATTTTTTACTTCTAAAATAGCAATAGGTTCTACTTTCATTCCGCCGTTTGCAAAAGCACAAAAGGCAGAAGTTAATTCTAAAAGAGATAAACTTGATGAACCAAGAGCCATTGTGAGATCATTAGAAAGATCTGATGTTATTCCAAGTTTTTTAGCATAACTTGCAACAGTTTTTGTGCCAAGTTTATTAAGGAGTTTAACTGTAACAATATTTATAGAATGTGTAAGCCCATTTAATATAGTGGTGGGACCTAAAAATTTACCCGAAAAATTTTCTGGCTTCCAATCAGTTCCATCTTCATTTTTAAATAAAATTGGAGAATCCATGATTATGTCTGATAATCTAAAACCGTTTTCAATTGCGCAGGAGTAAATAATTGGTTTAAAAGCAGAACCTGTCTGCCTTTTTGCCTGAACAGCCCTGTTAAATTCATTTTGAGAAAAGTCAACACCGCCAATCATCAGTTTTATGTGCCCTGTCTGTGGATTCATACCAATCATTGCACCCTGCAGGGGTTTTTCTAATTTTTTTCCTTTAAGTTTTTCTATTCTTTGTGTTAATTTAGCAATATGATAATTAAATACTTCCTGAGCGGTATTTTGAAGTATAGTATCAATAGATGTATAAACTCTTAACCCGCCACTATATAATATATTACTACCATAAATTGCTTCTAATTTTTGTCTAACATACTCAATGAAATATGGGGCATTTTTAACTTCTAATTTGTTTAAAATGATGGGTTTATTTTGTGCCTCTTCTTTTTCTTCTTCTGATATGAATCCTGAATTTGCCATTTTTTCAAGAACAATATCACGTTTTTCCTTTGCAATATCAGGATATTTATATGGATTAAATTGTGAAGGTGCCTGCGGTAAGGCAGCTAAAGTGGCGCATTCTTCTAAAGTTAAATCATTTACATGTTTGCCAAAATATGTTCTTGCCGCAGCTTCTACACCATAAGCACCATTACCAAAGTAAACCTGATTGCAATAAAGTTCAAGTATTTCTTTTTTTGTATAATATTTTTCTATTTGCAGAGCAAGTAAGGCTTCTTTTATTTTCCTGGTAAAAGTTCTTTCTCCAGTTAAGAAAAGATTTCTTGCAAGTTGCTGGGTTAATGTAGAGCCACCTTCTACTACTTTGCCGTGGGCAAGATTATTAATAGTTGCGCGAACAATTCCTTTTAAATCAAAACCCCCGTGCTGATAAAATCTGGGGTCTTCTTTTGAAATAATGGCGTTCTGTAAGTTGAGTGGTATATCAGAAAGCCGCGCCAGCGTTCTTTGTTCTGTATATAACTGTGTAACCAGATTGGAATTTGTATCATAAAGAGAAGTTGATAAATTGGGTTTATAATTTTTAAGATCAGCTATTTCTGGCACTTCCTGGGTAAAAGCAAGATATAAACCTGCTATTGAACCTATTATTATAGAAAACGTGAGAATTAAAAGCGTTAATAAAACTTTTTTATTACTGCCTAAAGGTGTTAGATTTTTTACATTTTTAATATTCGTTTGTTTATTTGAAGGTATCTGTGGTTTATTATAAATACTTTTATATTCCAATTTATAAACCTCATTAATAAATTTTGAATTATTTTAGATTATTTTAAAGTTGAATTCAAGAGAAAAATAAAAAAGTTATGGGAATAAGGATAGACATGGTATACACTGATAAAGAAGTTAAAAATGATATTCTTTATTTTTTGATTAAATAAAAAATTTTTATAAAAAAATCTTTACAAATATTTTTTTATATGTAAAAATTATAGCAATTTTGTAGTTCAAACTAAAATTTTAAAAAAGGAGGTTTTTATATGGAGCATGGCGCGTTGGATGTGGTCCTCGGACAAATGGAAATGACGACATTATGGGTTATCCTTTCCATTGCGGTTATTGCTTTGCTTTATGCGTTTTATTTGATGCGTCAGGTTTTAGGAAAAAGTTCTGGTTCAGAACTTATGCAGAGTATTTCAAAAAGTGTGCAGGAAGGAGCAAATGCTTATCTTGCCAGACAATTTAAAACTATTGCTTTTTTTACGATTTTATTGGGTATTATTCTCTGGCTTTTAGATGGACAGCCGACTTCTCCTATTAGTATAGGTCGCGCAATTGCATTTTTAGTGGGAGCATCATTTTCAGCTCTTACTGGTTTTGCTGGTATGAGTTTAACAACAAGAGCAAACGCAAGAGTTGCTCATGCATCATTAACAAGTAAAAAAGAAGCACTTACAATAGCGTTCAGGACAGGAGCGATAGCAGGGATGTTTACAATTGGACTTGGCTTATTGGGAGCAACAGCCATTTTTATGATATTTAAAGGCGATGCGTCAAAGGTATTGGTTGGATTTGGCTTTGGTGGTTGCTTACTTGCATTATTTATGAGGGTTGGCGGCGGTATTTATACAAAAGCAGCTGATGTTGGTGCAGATTTAGTTGGAAAAGTTGAAAAAAATATACCAGAAGATGACCCGAGAAATCCTGCAACAATTGCTGATAATGTTGGTGATAATGTTGGTGATTGCGCAGGTATGGCAGCAGATATTTTTGAATCATACGAAGTAACCCTGGTTGCAGCAATGATTTTAGGTTTTGCGAGTTTTGGAACAGTTGGAGTTCTTTTTCCTCTTATGTTAAGAGCAGTTGGAGTTTTAACTTCTATAATTGGAACATATTTTGTAAAAGCAAAAGATGAATCAGAACATGTTATGAAGCCTATAAACAGAGGATTTTTTATTGCATCAACTCTTTCTATTATAGGTTTTGCGCTTGTTACGTATTATTATTTGATTCCTGAAATTGAAAAATTTGCTTTAGAAAAATTCAGTGCTTACAAAGGTAATGGAGTTAATCTTGGCTGGAAACTTTTTGCTATTACAACGATAGGGATTTTATTATCTTTTGTGATTTCAAAATTGACCGAATATTTTACGTCAACAGAATTTAAACCAGTAAAAGAAGTTGCTAAATCTACATTAACAGGACATGCAACAACAATAATTCAGGGTATAGCAGAAGGTATGGAAAGTAGTGTATGGGCAATTGTTGCAATTGCAATTGCAATAGTATCTTCAATAGTTATTTTTAACATATATCCTGTTGGCGATTCTCATATGATTGTTCAGCAAATTTTGTATGGAGTATCTTTGCTCGGTTTAGGGATGTTAACTGTAACAGGTATAATTGTTTCAGAAGATAGTTATGGTCCTGTATCTGATAATGCGCAGGGTATTGGCGAGATGTCTCATATGACTCCAAAGGAAAGAAGAATTCTTGACGAACTGGATTCAGTTGGTAATTCAACAAAAGCAATAACAAAAGGTTTTGCGATAGCAACTGCTGTTATTGCAGCGGTTTCGCTTTTTAGTTCATATAATGAGGTAACCAAATTACCTTTTATTAACCTTTCTGATCCAATGGTTTTTGTGGGCTTGTTAATTGGTGGTGCTGTCCCATTCCTGTTTGCTTCTTTGCTTGTAAGAGCAGTAGGCAGAGCAGCTTTTTTAGTTGTAAGTGAAGTAAGGAGACAGTTTAAAGAAATAAAAGGTTTAATGGAAGGTAAAGCAAAACCAGATGCTGCGAGAGTTGTTGATATCTGCACATCTGCAGCATTAAAAGAATTAATTGGACCTGGATTGCTTGCTATTTTAACACCTGTGATTGTTGGTTTGCTTTTTAAAGCAGAAGCATTAGCAGGTTATCTTGCAGGAACAATACTTGTAGGTCAGTTACTTGCAGTATTTCTTGCTAATTCAGGTGGTGCGTGGGATAATGCAAAGAAACTCATTGAAAATGGATTATATGGCGGGAAAGGATCAGAAGCACATAAAGCTGGAGTAACAGGCGATACAGTTGGCGATCCTTTTAAAGATACCGCTGGACCTGCTTTAAATCCTTTAATAAAAGTTATGAATCTTGTTTCTTTGATAATCGCTCCACTTGCATTTGTAAGCGCACAGAGTAAACAATATGGCATATGGATAATTCTTGCGATAGTTGCAGGGATTATAATAATTGGAACGGCAATTTTCTTTTCAAAAAGAGAAGAAACATCAGGTATTGCGGCAGAAGTTGCTAAAAAAGCAATGGAAGGATATAAAGATAATTAAATTATTTTAAAAGGGCGGTTATTTTTAACCGCCCTTTTTTTATTTTTTTTAAGGAGAACTTATGGAAATAGGGATTGTCGGACTTCCCAATGTTGGGAAATCAACAATTTTTAATATTTTAACTAAATCAAATGTTCCTGCGGAAAATTATCCATTCACAACAATAGAACCCAATATTGGCATTGTAAATGTTCCCGATGAGCGTCTTGATTTTATTTTTCAAAATTTTAAAAAAGAAAACACAAAATGCACTTATGCAACAATTAAATTTATTGATATTGCAGGGCTTGTAAAAGGTGCAAGTAAAGGCGAAGGATTAGGAAATAAATTTTTATCAAATATAAGAGAAGTGGATGCCATAACGCATGTTGTTCGCGTATTTGAAAATAAAAATATTTCACATGTGTCAGGTAAAATTAACCCCATATCAGATATAGAAACTATAAATACTGAACTTATGCTTGCTGATTTAGAAATTGTTTCTAATAATTTTTCTAAAATTGAAAAACAGGCAAAAACCGGGGATAAAGAGAAAATAAATAAATTAAAAGTATTACAAAAATGTAAAGAAACAATTGAGCAAGGCAAAATGTTAAATACACTGGAATTAACAAAAGAAGAAATTTCTGAAATAAAAGAATATAATTTTTTAACTATCAAACCAATTCTTTTTGTTTTTAATGTAGGAGAGAATGAAATAAAAGATTTTGAAACTATATATAGTAATCTTATTGAATATTTAAAAAAACAAAATGCCAGATATGTGAAAATATCAGCAAAGATAGAATCTGAACTTATCAATATGACTGAGAATGAAAAAAATGAATTTATAAAGGAAATGGATTTAGATTTTATAGGATTAAAAGAATTTATAAAGGCGGCATATAAATTGTTAGACCTTATAACTTTTTTTACAATGGTAGGGGAAAATGAAATAAGAGCATGGGATATTAAAAGGGGAACAACCGCTGAAAAAGCTGCAGGTAAAATACATTCTGATATGGAGAGAGGATTTATAAAAACAGAAGTTATTAAATTTAAAGATATGGAGCAACTAAAAGATATAAATAAAATAAAAGAAAATGGATTGATGTATGTTCATGGAAGAGATTATATCGTAGAAGATGGTGATATTTTATTTATAAAATTTAACAAATGAATAATAAAAATAAAATATATTTAATTTTGATTTATTTTTTTGCGATAACTGCAATTGCTTTTTTTTATTTTGATGTTTCATCAGATTTATGGTGGCATATCTCATCAGGGAAACAAA
This sequence comes from Candidatus Methylomirabilis sp., assembly GCA_020722985.1. GTDB lineage: Bacteria > Oederibacteriota > PGYV01 > PGYV01 > DYJU01 > DYJU01. The sequence goes on along the minus strand of DYJU01000003.1, from coordinate 46,345 downwards.
TAATATCAAATAAAGTTTTGCCAGAGATTGATAATTTTTATTGTGTTGGCGAATATAAATGGTATAACCATGAGTGGCTTTTTGATGTTATTTCTTTCCTTATATATAATAAAACGGGAAAATATGGTATTAAAATTTTTTATTATCTGATTTTTGTAATAACTATTTTTTTAATTCTTTTTAATTCTTATTTTTTATCATTAAAGAATATTGATAGTGCATTTATAATTACTTCACTTTCATTGTTTTTTTTATTGCCTTTCACAGAAGAAAGACCTCAATTATTTACAATATTATTTTTTTCATTTTTTATTTATTTTTGTGCAAATAAATTTAACAATATAAATTTTATATGGCTCTTTTTATTGGGCATTTTATTTTTAATCTGGGTTAATATCCATTATACAGTGACAGCCGCTATATATGTATTATTAATATACACTATTTTTTCCGGCAAAAATTTAAAAGGCCTGTTATTAAATATTTTTTTTATACTTGTTTTAATATTTATTTCTGCTTTAAATCCGGATGGTATAAAAATTTTTAATTTTTTTAGTAAGGATTTATGGCTTAAACAATATATCAGGGAATGGCAGGGATTGCTTAAATTTTCGGATTTGAATTTTTTAATTTATCAAATTGTTTATTTTTTAACTGGTATTTTTATAACTATATATATCATAAAAAAATATAATAATATTAGTAAGATAGATGTTTTAAAGCAGTTTTTTATTTTATTCCCCTTTTTTATATCGGGTATTTTTTCAAAAAAAATAATTTTATTTTTTGCTATCTCATTTCCGATTATTTCAATTTTTTTTAGTGATATAAAAATTAAAAAAATGACCTTTATTTTACTTTATATCTTATTTATTTTAATTTCATTTTTAAGTTTATCAAATAAAGTTAATATAAATTATCCATATAATATAATAAAAAATATAAAGACAAAAATTTATAATGAATGTATTTTCAGTTCATTTGAAATTGGTGGTTTTGTTGAGTTTTTTTCTTATCCGGAAAATAAAGTTTTTCTTAACGGCAGATTAAATGCAAAAAAAGAGATATTATATGATTATTCAGCAATTTATCATTGTGAAGAAAATTTTAAAGATGTGATAAAAAAATATAATTTAAAAATATTTTTAATAGATAGAAATTCTCCACTTTTTAAATATTTTATTCTAAATAATATAAAACCTATGAATTTTGAAAAGGGATATGGATTGTTTATTGTTAAATAGAATTAATTAAAAATAGCAAGTGTGAATAATAATTCATGGTAATAGTTCAGACGCCAGAAGTCCACTTGTAAAAGTGTAACTATTAGTAAGTAAATACATGGCTATGTTATTCTCAGGAAGATGAAAGGAAAGTTAAGAAGGGAAAATAAAGGTAATATGAGACTTAAGGAAGCAATCCTGCAGTTTAAAACGAAAGAAGACAAGATAAGAATACGCTCGGCAATAAAAGCAAAATTTCTCTGGCAGACTCAATGAATGGTTTAGAGGGTAGAGACGCCCATCCATGGGTGTCTACACCCGGAGAATAGAAGATAGAGAGATTCATTTGTTTGACTTTGCAATGATAGCAATAAAATTTATTTATTAGCAAATTTTGTTTTACCAGTAATTAAACTATTACAAATGACAAAGCGAAAAATTTATATATGGATAACTTTTGTTTTGATAGTGGCTAAACTATTGAAATAAATTTAATATTTTATAGTGAGAAGCCCTTTTTGAAAAAACCACACAATATTATATATTAACGATTTTTTATAGGACTTGACATCGAGGATGGTATGCTATAATATGCGAGTAATAGATAGGAATTTAACTAATGTGCATTTGTTAAAATAATTTGTTAATATATTGGTAAGAAAAATTTTACTTGTGAGAACTAAACAATTACAGATATATTTTAATGGTAAAAAATGAAAACAAAAGTAAAATATAAACAGAAAAAAAAGAAACAATTCTTTGTAAAAGAAAAGATAGCACCGGCACTTTTTTATCAGCCATCTGTTAATGAAATTTATAACATGGATTGTATAGATGGAATGAAACAAATTTCTAATAGCAGCATTGATTTAGTAATTACCGATCCGCCCTTTGCTATAGAATTTAAGGCAAAACGAAGCAATTACAACCGTACTCAATCACGTGTTATTGAAGGTTACCATGAAATTCCTAAAGATAAATACTTTGAATTTACCTTAAAATGGATGAAAGAAGTTTACCGCATCCTGAAAGAATCTGGTAGTATGTATGTTTTTTCGGGATGGAACAATCTTAAAGATATTCTTAATGCGCTTGATGAAATTGGTTTTATAACAGTTAATCATATTATCTGGAAATACCAATTTGGCGTGGCAACTCAAAAGAAATTCGTTACCTCGCATTATCATTGCTTATATGTTTGCAAGAATGAACAGAAAAGGAAATTTTTTCCTTATGCACGTTTTGGAAAATGCGATAAAAATGATACAGGTGGAAGTTTACATTATCAGGATAAGGAAGATGTCTGGTACATAAAAAGGGAGTACTGGAATGGTGACCAGAAGACACCGACTAAATTGCCAGCCGAACTAATTAAAAAAATATTACTTTATTCCAGTGAAGAAGAGGATTTGATTTTGGATCCATTTTTAGGATCAGGCCAGGTTGCGGTCATCAGCAAAATGCTTAAACGTCAATATATCGGTTTTGAGATTGTAAAGGAATATTATGAGTTTGCTAAAGAGAGATTGGATAAAGATATTTATCGAATTAAAAAAGAATTCAAAAAAAATATTCCTCAATCGTTAGAACTATTTAATAGATAGGTAAAATTATGCCATTAGACATTATAAAACAAGAGCAGGAATTTTTAATTACCATTGCCAAAATAGGTAGGAAATATGGTGCCAAACCAGATATACATTTGATAGAACCTTTTAATCATTTTTTTGATAATAACAAGAACCTGATTATACAAGAATTGGACAAACAAGATGGACCATGGACACGCCGTGAGTTGATCGCCAGATTTTTGTTATTAAATGCGGTATTAGACCAGGGCCCTGATATTGAAGGACTTCGTCAAATGCTGATAAAGGTTACTAATGAACTTTATAAAAAAGAAATTAGAATATTCCATCGTCCACTGGACTTTTTCAAAGAATTGAATATTTCTATAGATAAAATTTGCACTGTGCATGAAGGTGTTAAAAAGGTGCACGCACCTATATGGGCTAAGGAAAATCAATCTAATCCAGAAAAATACAATTTATTTATGAATAACTCCAAACAGGTTTTAAATTATGCAGTGTTTCGTTGAGGCGTTCCATTATGTGTTTCTTTAATTTTAGAAAAAGATGCAAGGAATCTTGTTGATTATTTGGAAGAATTCAAATCTGCTGAGTTAATGAGCAAGGCAATTAAAGATAATGAACGATATGGACTTGGTAAAGCAATTGGGGATAAAGCAGGACATCTCTTTGTAAAATGGTATGTCTATAGCTTTAGGTTAGTAAAAAGACAGGATAAAGGTTGGCAAAATTTATCTTTTGAAATACCTTTTGATAGTAATGCTGGTCGTATATTTTTTCGAACGGGTTTTTTATTAACCTGGGCAAGTATCAATGACTATGAAAAATGGGAAGTAATTCAAAAAGGAAAAGGCAAAGGCGGATTAAATTATATCAGAGTTACTAATATCAGAGGGAAAAAGTCCGATGTGGCACTACAGGACAATAAACTATTTGAAAGATATAAAACTATTTGTGCTGAATATCTTTGTACCAAAAAAAAACCCCAAACAATAGAAATCCAACAAGTACCGAATGCTTTATTATTGGGGACTGGTTATGGCATTGGAGAATTAGATGATGGGTTAGTATATATAGGTACGAATTTCTGTTTTAATCACGAAAATCCTAAATGTGAAGATTGTCCGATTAAAGAACTTTGTAAAGGATATAAAAATAATCCAGACTTAATCAAAAAATATAGAACATGATTAAACGGTTTTTCTTTTTTTTAATTTTAGAATTTGATTTTTTATCTGAGTTAGAGTAATAGTTCAGCAATCAGGAGTAAAACCAATATATAAAATGTCAACAGGATAAAATAAAAAACTATTTTTAATTAGTTTGTGAGATAGCACCATTGCGGATGCTATTGCATTTTAAGAGAGGGAAGGGATGGATTGTTAGATTTAGTAGCTAACGAAATAAGAATATGTAAAGGATTGATGTTATTCTTTCTGGCAGTTTGAATTATATCCATTAAGATTTTATAGTTATTTTCAACAATTTCAGATCTATTTTCGAAAAGTTAATTTTCTCAATATGACATTAGGTCTTAATTGCATTTCTGCGGTATTATAATAGTTCAGTCAACGGGAGGAAACTTATAAAAATGTGGCTACCAGTAAGGAAACACTTGACCGTGTCATTCTTAGGAAGCCGAAAGAGAGGAATATAGAAGGGAAAATATGAGAAGTCCGACGAAGCAATCTGGCAGTTGAAAAACGAAAGAAGACAAGATAAAAAGGCGATCGGATATAAAAGCAAGATTGCTTTGTCAGGCTCAAAGAACGGGGAAATAGAAGACAAAGGGGCTTGTTTGCCTGACTTTAAAATGACAAAATAAAAAAATTTATTTATGGAGCAATTTTGGGCTACAAGTGGCTAAATTATTATATTATAAAAACAGTTGACATAAATAAAAAAATATTTTAAAATTTTTATAACTGATTTAATGAAGGAAGTCTCTGTGAGATTCGGAGCGCTGTCGCGCAACGGTAATGCGTTTTGTAATAAAACGATAAGCCCGGTCTATCATTAAATCCGGTAAGTACCTTCGCGTAAAGGGAAGAAAGTTTTTTAGATATGTTAATTTAAAATAAAAAATACCCGGCGAAGGCTGCCGGGTTTTATTATTTTAAGGAGAATTTATTTATGATTATTTATCTTATAAGGCATGGTGAAACAGAATGGAATAATAAATTTTTATTTCAGGGACATAGCGATACTGAATTAAATAAAAATGGAGAAAATCAGGCGAAAAGGATAGGAAAATATTTTAAAGATAAAAAAATAGATGTAATTTTATCAAGTGATTTAAGAAGAGCATATAAGACTGCTGAGAAAATAAAAAAAGAAATTAAATTTAAAGGTGAAATTATAAAATCAAAATTATTAAGGGAAAGGAATTATAGCAGTTTAGAAGGCAAAGATTATAATTTATTCTTTTCAAGGGAAAAATTTGATGGTGAAAAGGATAAAGAATTTTTCGCAAGATTAAAAAAAATATTTAAAAATATTTTAAATAAATATAAATATAAAAATGTTTTAGTTGTAACTCATGGAGGAGTTGTCAGAGCTTTTATTTCGTTTGCTCTTAATTTAAAAGAATATAAAAGAATCCGTATATACAATGCTTCTATTTCAGAAATTTTTTATGATGAAAAGAAAAATTTTACATTTGTACCTGGTTTAAATTCATTATGTCATTTAAGCAAAAAAGATAGAGAAAAGGTTAAATTACATATAAAAGGAATTTAAATGATGAAATTAAAAAAAGGTTTTATTCAGGTTTATACAGGTAATGGCAAAGGGAAGACAACGGCAGCAGCAGGATTGGCAATAAGGGCAGCAGGCGCTAATTTAAAAGTATTTTTTTGCCAATTTTTAAAAAAAGGTAATTTCCAGATAAGTGAGGAAAAAATTTTAAAAAGAATCAAAAATATTAAATTTATAAGATTTAATCAGGAAGCCCCATTTTTTAACAAAAATTTAAATAGTGAAAAACTAAAAGAAAAGGTAAATAAAGATATATCAAAGGTATTTAAAATTATTTCATCTAAAAAATTTGATGTCGTGATACTTGATGAATTTACTTATCTTTTAAATTTAAAATTGGTTGATAAAAATTCAATCATTAAAAATCTTTTAAAAAAACCCGAATTTGTTGAAATAATTATAACTGGAAGAGATGCAGATAGGGATTTGATAAAAATAGCAGATCTTGTTTCTGTAATTAAAAATAAAAAACATTATTTTAATAAGAAAATTTTTGCAAGAAAAGGAATTGAATATTGATGAAAAGGGTTATTTTATTTATACAATTTTTAATATTTTTAAACAATATTTTTGCAATTTTAATTACCGATGACGTAAAAAGAAGCATAGAAATAAAAAACACTGTAAAAAGGATTATTAGTTTATCTCCGGCACATACTGAAATAATTTATTTTTTAGGTGCTCAGGATAAATTAATTGCTGTATCAGAAAATTGTGATTTCCCTCCGGACACCAAAAATAAAAAAAAGGCAGGAACATTTTTAAATCCAGATATTGAGACAATAGTTAAATTAAAACCTGATATTGTTATTTCCGGTGGTGGAATACAAAAAAAGGCAATAAAAAAATTAGAAGAATTAAAAATAGGGGTTATTGTTTTATATCCTGAAAATATAAATGGTATTATAAAAAATATGGAATTATTATGTAAATTATTAGATGGTAATTGCAATAAAATAAAAGAATTTAAAAGTCATTTAAAAGTTAAAAATACAAAAAAAAAGATAAAAACTTATCTTGAATTATGGGGAAATCCAGAAATGGCAATAGGTGGAAGTTCTTTTATAAATGATATTGTTGAGTTTGCTGGTGGTGAAAATATTTTTAAAAATACAATATCAGAATATCCCAAAATATCAAAAGAAGAAATTTTAAAAAAATCTCCAGAAGTAATAATTTTATTTTATGAACCAGAAAATAATAATTTTATTTTAAAAAAATTCAAAGATAAAATTTATATTTTACAAAAAGAAAAACAGGATATTTTTTTAAGACCTGGCCCAAGAATTATTGAAGCCATAAATTTTCTTTATAGAATATACAAGAGTATGGATTATGAAAAATAAAATTATTTTTTTATCTGTTTTGTTTTTTGTACTTATTTTTTCTTTTTTTTGGACAATAAAAATAGGGAGTATAAATATTGGTTATAATGAAATCATATCAAACATTTTAAATAAAAATATAGATGGTGACGTTAAAACAATAATACTGGAAATAAGATTGCCCAGAATTTTATTAAGTATTTTTATAGGTGGGTTACTTGCAATAAGTGGAGTTATTCTACAGAGTATTTTAAAAAATCCGCTTGCAGATCCTTTTATCACTGGTATTTCATCAGGTGCAGCATTGGGCGCATCCATTGGCATAATAGCAGGATTCAGTAATATAACTTTTCTGGCTTTTTTAACTTCACTTTTAACAATGCTTTTTGTATACAGGATTTCTCTGGCAGATGGGAAAATCAATATAATTTCTTTATTGCTTATTGGGGTTATTACAGGATCATTTTTATCATCTATTGTTATGTTGCTCTCTGCTATTTTTAATAAAGATTTGATAAAAGTAATGTTCTGGTTAATGGGAGATTTATCAAGTATGAAAAGTATATATATTAATATTACTTTTATTTTTTTATTAATTGTTTTTTTATTATCATTTATATTTTCTTATGATTTAAATATACTCTCCTTAGGTGAAGAAGAAGCAAAAACATTAGGGGTTAATGTGGAGTTCATAAAATTCTATTATTTTGCTCTATCAAGTTTGATAGTTGCTTTTTGTGTTTCTTTAAGTGGTGTTATTGGTTTTATTGGGCTTGTTATTCCGCATATCATGAGATATTTTATTGGAAATGATGCCAGATTTCTATTGCCAGCATCATTTTTAGGAGGAGGGTTATTTTTATTGATTTCTGATACACTTGCTCGTTCTTTATTTTTGCCTGGTGAAATACCTGTTGGTATAATTACAGGATTAATTGGAGCGCCTGTTTTTATTTTTCTTATTTTAAAAAGGAAAAAAATATGAATTTTATAAAAGTAAAAAATTTAAATTTTACTTATAAAAATAATGGTTTTAAATTAAATAATATTAATTTTGAAATAGAAAAAGGGGAAATCGCTGCTTTGATAGGACCGAATGGAGCCGGGAAAACGACTGTTTCTAAAATTTTATGTGGAATAATTGAAAATTTTTCAGGTGTAATTTGGGTTAATGAAAAAAATATTAAAGAATTATCAGCAATAGAAAAAGCAAAAAAAATTTCTTATATCCCCCAGATATTTGAAGGGTTATTTGATTATACAGTGGAAGAGATAATTTTTATGGGTAGAAGGCCTTTTTCAAATAGTATCGGATTTTTCAGTGAAAATGATAAAAAAATAGTTAAAGATTTATTGATAAAATTTAATTTATTAGAAAAGAAAGATAAGAAATTTTTCATGTTAAGCGGTGGCGAAAAAAGAATAGTTTTAATAGCAAGGGCTATATGTCAGAATTCGGATTTTATTATACTTGATGAACCTCTTGCATATTTAGATATTTTACATCAGATAGAACTTGTAAATATATTAAATGAGTTAAAAGGAAATGGCAAAACCATTTTGCTGGTATTGCATGATATAAATTTAGCTTCTGAAATTTGCGATAAAATTATCTTATTAAATAACGGCAATATAATAAAATCAGGTAAAATAAACGAAGTTTTGAATAAAAATTTAATTAAAAATATTTATAAAATAAATAATTTTAAAATAGGTAAAAATCCTGTTACAAATAAAACAAATATTTTTATTTTTTATAAAAACAAAACAAAAGGAGGTAAAAGATGAAGAGATTTTTATTTTTAGTTTTCAGTTTGTTTTTTGTTTTAAATGTTTTTTCTTATTCTGAGGATTACAATGTTATCAAGGGAATCTATGAAAGCGGAGAAACAGACCAAAAACAGCCAGCCACTGGAAAAGATTTGCAGCAACCTTCTTATCAACAACCTAAAAATACTGGAATTTATGAATTTAAACCAAAGGAAGTTGATATGGAAAAATCAAATAAAGATATAGGAGAAGTAATAGTTTCAGCAGGGCAAATAACAGAAAATATAGGATTAATACCTCGCTGTGTTAGTAAAATAGAGAATAGTGAATTTAAAAGATACACAAATACCGGGAGTGTTCAGGATGTCTTAGAATATGTGCCAGGAATTAATATAAGACGATATGGCCCTAAAAATACACTTGCAACTTTATCTTTAAGAAACTCAGGTTCAAGGCAGAGTTTAATATTGATAAATGGTATTCCTGTAAATGATTTAGGCACTCAGGATACGGATCTTTCTTTACTAGACCTTTCTGGAATTGATAAAATAGAAGTTGTAAAGGGAGGGTTATCATCAATTTATGGTGCTAATTCATCAGCAGGCGTTATTAATCTAATAAGCGCAGAAAAAGAAAAGCGATTAATAAAGGGTGAGGCGGGCTATGGATCAAATAATACACAAAAATTAGTCCTATTAAGTAATTATAAAATTTTTAATTTTGATTACACAATTTCTGGTTCAGAAGAAAAGTCAAATGGTTATTTTATTAATTCCAATTATTTAAAAAGAAATGCAAATTTTAAAGGAAGTTTTGGCACAGAAAATAGTTTAACTGAGGTATCAGGATATTATGCGAAAAGAAATAACAGCATACCTTATAATGAATTTGGACCAACCCCAGATGCAAAACAATATGATGAGATCTTTGGCGTTGGATTTAATGAATTTGTAAATTTGAATTTGGTTAAATTAAAAGCATTCGGATTTATGAGAGGCGGAGATTTGATTTATAAAGATGTTTCTTTTGGTATAGATGACAGGCACATAAAAAAAGAAAATTTAATTCAAATTTCAGGACTTTATGAGGAAGGTGATTTTTTTAAAGGAATTTTAGGATTTGAAATTTCCAATCAGGGTTTAAACAGCACAAAGGCAGGGGAGAATTCTGTAAATAATAATGCTTATTTTGCCAATATTACCTTTTTTCTTTTTGACAGGTTAACCTTAAATACTTCTGGCAGGATAGATAATAATCAATTTTTTGGTCAGGGAAAAAGTGGAAGTATAGGAATTAAATATCTTTTTGACCAGGGTTTAGAAATTTTTGGGACATTAGAATATGGTTTTTCAGCGCCGACTTTAATGGAACTTTTCTGGAATGAAAAAACAGTATATGATTTTGGTGGAGGATTTACCTATACTTCTGAAATATATGGTAATAAAAATTTAAAAACAGAAAAATCATATTCTTATGAAACTGGCTTAACCAAAAAAGATAAAAATATATCAGAATCAATAAGTGTTTTTAAAAAAGATGTTGTTGATTTAATAAAATGGCAGGTTGAAACAGATTATATGAGTTATGATAAAAGTCAACCTGTGAATATTGATTCGGCCAGTATATTTGGTATTGAAACATCAGTTAAGTTTATGCCGTTTAATTTTTTTAATACCGGTTTTAATTATACTTATCTTTATGCAATTGATGGGAAAACAGGAGAAAAATTGCCATACAGTCCCGAAGATAAAATAACAGGATTCTGTGAAATAATTTTACCATATAAGGCAAGAGTGGGTTTAAATGGGGAGTATGTTGATTTTAGATTTGATACGAAAAAAAGGTTAATGAAAGATTATTATATTTTTAATGGTTATTTTATTCATGAATTAAATGAAAATTTTTTAATAAATTTAAATATTTCTAACATTTTTGATAATAAAGATTATATGGTAATAAACAAAATCCCGATGCCCGGCAGGGAAGTTATGGCAGGAGTAGAAGTTAATTTATAATTTTTAATAAATTTTTAAAATTTATTTTATTGTTGATTTAAGAACTACTAAATAAAATTAGATATTTTAAAAAATTTTTATTTTTATCATAAGAGGAGGTTAGAAATGAAAATTTATGCTTATGGTTTTCCAAGGATCGGAATTAACAGAGAATATAAGAAAGTTATAGAGGATTACTGGAAAGATGAAGTAGATGAAGAAAAAGTTATCGGTGTTTTATCCAATATACAAAAACAACAAATTGAAATATATACTAAATATGTGGACACTTTTCCTCAAGGTGAAATATCTTTTTATGACCCCATGCTTGATACAACTATATTGTCAGGAATTTATGAACCAAAAAATTTAAAAGAATATTATGAACTTAGCCGTGGTATGAAAGCATTAGAAATGACGAAATGGTTCAATACTAATTATCACTACTTAGTTACTGATTTTAGTAAAATAAAAAATCCTTCTTTTAAAGTAAATCTTGAAAATATAGCTGTTCAGTTTAAAAAATGTTCCTTCCCTCAATTTATAGGTCCATTTACTTTTTTAAAATTATCTAAGGGGATTGATAAAAAAGATTTTCCTGATTTGTTTTTAAATTTGATTAATGTTTATAGAGAGATTTTGTCTAATTATAAACAGGCCCAAATTGATGAACCAGCATTTGTTATGGATTTAGAAAAAGATGAAATTTCTCTTATAAAGAAAGGATATAATTCACTTGGAGATTTAAAATGTAAAGTAACTCTTATGACTTATTATAGTTCAGTTGATTTTATAGAAGATTTACTATCTTTGCCTGTTTCAGCAATAGGACTGGATTTTGTTCATGATAAGACAAATTATGAATACATATTAGAAAAAGGTTTTCCTGAGGATAAAATACTAATAGCTGGATTAGTAGATGGTAGGAATGTCTGGAAAGAAGATATTTATAACGCAGTTAGCAAGTTAAAAATTTTATCAAAGAAAGTAACTAATCTTATGGTTTCTAATGCTGCACCTTTGTATCATCTTCCTATTTCTACTGCATTTGAAAATAAGATGGATGTTAATTTAAAGAAAGTTTTATCTTTCGCCACAGAGAAACTGGAAGAATTAAAAACGATTGGTCTGTGTTTTGAAGACAAAAAGGAGACTCCTGAAAAATATGTATTAGGAAGTTATGGCAGAAATGATGAAGTTCAAAAAAGGATAGATACTTTAAAGCAAGAAGATTTTGTTAAAAAAGTTTCTTACCAGGAAAGAAGAAAAATACAAGATAAATTACTGAATCTTCCACTATTTCCAACCACAACCATAGGAAGTTTTCCCCAAACAGGTGAAGTTAGAAAAAAAAGAAAATCTTACCTGAAAAAAGAAATATCATTTGAAGAATATAAAGCATTTATTAGAAGTGAGATTGATAAGGTAATAAAATTCCAGGAAGATATTGGATTAGATGTTTTAGTACATGGTGAGTTTGAAAGAACGGATATGGTTGAATTCTTTGCTCAAAAACTTTCTGGTTTTGTTACCACACAAAATGGGTGGGTATTATCTTATGGAACGCGTGTTTATAGACCGCCAATCATCTTTGGTGATATTTCAAGGCCAAATCCAATGACAATAGATGAAATCAAATATGCACAATCAAAGACCAATAAAACTGTTAAAGGAATGTTAACTGGTCCTGTTACAATTCTTGCCTGGAGTTATTACAGGGAGGATATCCCTATTGAAAATATAGCATATCAACTTGCTTTATCTTTAAGGGATGAAATTTTAGATTACGAAAAAGAGGGAATCAAGATTGTTCAGATTGATGAACCTGCTTTTCGTGAAAAAGCCCCTATTAAAAAGAGAGATTGGAAAGGATATTTTGATTGGGCAATTAAAGCATTTAATTTAACTACAAATATTTCTCCTGAAATCCAAATACATACCCATATGTGTTATTCGGAATTTGGAGAAATTATAGATTATATTAATAAGATGGATTTTGATGTTATCTCTATTGAGGCATCAAGAAGTAAAGGGGATATCATTGAGTCTTTTGAAGGAATTGATTTTAAACATCAGATTGGACTTGGGGTATGGGATATTCATTCACCAATTGTTCCATCAGTAGAAGAAATGATGGATATTGTTAAAAGAGCATTACAAAAGATTTCTAAAGAAAATTTCTGGATCAATCCTGACTGTGGCTTAAAAACAAGAAATTGGGAAGAAACAAGATCTTCATTAAGTAATTTAATAAAATTAGCAAAAAAGTTGAGGGACGAGATATAAAATGTTTTTATGATAATGGATCACTTATGTTTGGGGAATCTAACTAATTATTGTAGGATTGTCAGACTTGAGGAATTATAATAGTTCAGCCACCAGAAGTGAACTTGGAAAAGTGTGGCTACAATTAAGTAAATATATAACACTGTCATTGCAAGGAAGCCGAAAGAAAAGTTAAGAAGGAAAAATAAGGGTATATGAGGTTTAAGGAAGCAATCTGGCAGTTAAAAGCGGAAGAAAACAAGGCGAAAAGGCAATCGGGTATAAAATCAAGATTGCTTTGTCAGACTCATCAAACAGTGTAATAGAAGACCAAAGGTCTCGTTCGCCTGACTTCGCAATGACAGATAAAACAAGAATTTATTTATAGATTAATTTTATTCTACCAGTGGCTAAACTGTTACGAGGAATTTTATTTCCAGTGCCCTTTGGGACATTCATAGAATACTAATAATTCCTCATTTATTCATCTTCACTTTTTTCTATTTTTGATATGGTTTTTACGTAATTTAGTTGCCAGAAGGAACTTATAAAAGTTATATAAAACACTTGAAGTTTCATACTCAGGAAACCGAAAGGTAAGTATAACTGGAAAAATAAGGGTAATAATGAGTCTTAATGAAGCAGTATAGTAGTTGAAAAAACAAAATGTTGGCTACTGTGCAAATTAAATATTCTTATTATTACTATTATTTTATAAGAAAGACACTTTTCCTTTTTATTGTGGTTCCAAGGTTCAAAAATCCAAAAAAACATTGACTTTTTAATATTATTATGTTATTTTTAAAATACTTTATAGAATTCAGGAGGACTTTTAATGAAAAAAAGAATAATATCTTTAACTTTGATATTAATTTTTTCTTTTGTAATATTATTTCCTGTTTTTTCCCAGACTTCTGATGTTGTTATTGATGAGGCAATTTTAGAACCAAAAGACCCTATACTTGCAACAGTAATTGCAATTGGACCTGGCCTTTTGGCGCATGGGTTTGGACATTTTTATTCAGAGGATTACAGGATGGGACTTACATTATTTGGAACAGAAGTAATTTCGCTTATTACAATAGGTGTGGGTTATTTGATAACTGCAACACCAAATAATTTTACTTCAATTGGTGGAAATACAGATACAGTAAAAAGGGGAGGGCTTATTACTTTATTTTCAGGTGTTGCGTTATTTGCAATTGGATGGGTTGCAGACATTGCGATGGCTGGAAGGGCAGCAGAACAATATAATATAGAACATAACCTGGAATTTAAAGTTCAGCAGGAATCATATGATAATTTTCACCCCTTATTAGCTTATAATTTCAGATTCTAATCTTAATTAAAATTTCATAAATTTTTACATAAGGAAAAGGGAAAATGTTAAAACGCACAAAGTATTGTGGTGAAGTTAATAGTAGTGATATTGGTAAAGAAGTAATTATTAACGGATGGCTTTCAACAAGACGCGATCACGGCGGAATTATTTTTTTGGATATAAGAGATAGAGAAGGAATTGTTCAGATTGTTTTTGATCCGGAAAAAAATAGGGAATTACATGAAAAAGCTCATAAATTAAGAAATGAATATGTCCTTGGTATAAAAGGTATAGTTCGTAAGCGACCACCAGGAACTGAAAATACAAAAATAAAAACAGGTGAAGTTGAGATTGTTGCTGAAGAATTAGAAGTTTTTAATGAATCAGAAACACCACCATTTATGATAGAAGACGATATTGATGTTAGTGAAGATGTTCGCTTAAAATATCGTTATTTAGATCTAAGACGCCATAAAATTTTTAATAATCTTTATATCAGACATAAGGTTTATCAAATTACAAGAGAATACTTAAATAAAAATGGATTTATAGAAGTAGAAACTCCATTTCTTATTAAAAGCACACCAGAAGGTGCAAGGGATTATCTTGTCCCGAGTAGAGTAAATCCGGGAAAATTTTATGCGTTGCCACAGTCGCCACAGACGATGAAACAGATTTTAATGGTTTCTGGTTTTGATAGATACTATCAAATTGTAAGATGTTTCAGGGATGAAGATTTAAGAGCAGACAGGCAACCGGAGTTTACACAGATAGATTTAGAAATGTCATTTGTTGATGTGGAAGATGTAATTAATATAATAGAAGGACTGGTTAAAGATATCTTTTCAAAAATTTTAGGTATAGTTTTTAATCAGAGTTTTCCGCATATGAAATATAAGGATGCGATGGATCAATATGGTTCTGATAAACCAGATACAAGATTTGAAATGAAACTTATAAATGTTAGCGATGTTTTTAAAGGGTCGGGTTTTAAAATTTTTAATCAGGTTATTGAAAATGGAGGGATAGTAAAAGCAATAAATTTTAAAAAAGCAGCAGAAAATTTATCAAGAAAAGACATAGATGATCTGGTTGCGTATGCACAATCTAATGGGGCATCAGGTATGGCGTGGATTAAGTTTGTAGAAAAAGCAGAATCCCCTATAGTTAAATTTTTAAATGAAGAAAAAATCAATAACTTAAAACAGATTACCAATGTTGAAAGAGGTGACATTGTTTTTTTTATGGCAGACAACGAAAACAAAGTAAACGAAATTTTAGGCAGGGTGCGACTTTATATAGGTGAAAAGTATAATTTAATTGATAAAAACAAGTTAAATTTTTTATGGGTAAAAGAGTTCCCGTTACTTGAATATAGTGAAGAGGAAAAAAGATATGTTGCAATGCATCATCCATTTACATCAATTATGAATGAAGATAAAGATTTACTTGATTCTTCACCTGAAAAGGCAAGAGCCAAGGCGTATGATCTGGTATTAAATGGAACTGAATTAGGCGGTGGGAGTATAAGAATACATAAGAAAGATTTGCAGGATAAAATGTTTTCAATATTAAAAATAGATGAGGAAGAAAGAAAACAAAAATTTGGATTTTTATTAGATGCTTTTAAATTTGGAGCTCCACCACATGGTGGTTTTGCAATAGGACTTGATAGATTGGTTATGATTTTAACAAATAGTTCTTCAATAAGGGATGTTATTGCTTTCCCTAAGACACAAAAAGCGCAATGCCCATTGACCGATGCTCCTTCGGAAGTTACTGAAAAACAATTAAAAGAGTTAAATATTAAAATTGATTTATAAAGAGTAATATGTTGTTTATGAAGCCGTTTTAAGGTGCAGGAGTTCTTTTTGCAAATAAATAGACCTTATAGGTAAATTAAGCGTTGCTTTAGAATGCTTATTAATTTATGGTTTTTTTGCAACACAGCGGGCAACAAAAAGGATATGAAGCAAACACAATAGAGGATAAACGTAAACTTGAGAACAAATGTAGTTGTGGTATAATTCTTTTCTTCAAAGAACCCCAACTTTTTATAAAATGATCTTTGAAACCCTGATAAATGATGTAATAGTTCAGCCACCAGGAGTCCACTTGTAGAAGTTTATCTATTTATAGAAAACACTTGAAAACGCTGTCATTGTGAGGAAGCCGAAGTAGAAGTGAAGAGAGAAAAATAAAGGGCGTATGAGCCGAACGAAGCAATTTTGCAGTTGAAAACGTAAGAAAACAAGTAGAGAAAGCAATCGTAATAAAAGCAAGATTGCTTTGTCAAGCGAAAGTTAAGGTGGAATAGAAGAAAGAGGGAATTATTCACCTGACTTTAAAATGACAGAACAAAAAATTTATTTATGGACTAATTTTGTACTACCAGTGGCTAAACCATTACCAAATGATGTCCTACTATAAAAGATTTTAAATTTCTTGACAAAATGTGTTTTTTATGGTAAATAATAAAAAATTTTATAAGGGTTAAAAAGAATGAAAAAAATTTTTTTGACAATTTTATTAATAATATTAATTAGTAATTACAGTTTTGGTGAGGATAAAAAAGGAACTGTAAATATTTTAGATGAAAAAATAAAAGAAAAATTACAGTCAATTGAGAAATCCGATAAAAAAGGGAAGGTCTTTGAAAGAGAAATAACAAAAGAAGAAATATTAAAAAAAAGCGGAAAAATAGAAGAAAGCAAAGAAACAAAATATCAGATAAATGCAATGCTTGATTTAACTATATTAAATATAGTTGCAGGTATTTTTGAAGGGGCAGCAATAGGAACCGGGTGCGGGTTAATAGGTTATTCTCAATTAAAAAATAAAGATATAACACCATTAATAAATGGTGCTATAGCAGGTGGTGTTTCAGGTGCAATTTTAGGTGCTTCTCTTTCTTTATTTCAATACGGCACTGGAAAATATTATTCATCAGAAGATATGGGACTGAATCTTATAATTTATTCTTTCACAGGTGGATTATTAGGTCTGGCAGGTGGTATAATTTCTTATGGCAAAACTAAGGATACTGAAAATCTTTCAGAAGGAATTGGTTATGGAATTGCAATTGGTTCTTTCTGCGGTTTAATAATGGGTTTTATAGAAACATTTGGTTCTGAAAAATTAAGACAGAGAAGATTTGAGAGCGAAAGCAAAGGAAGAGCATTTAATATTTTTTATGATAATAAAAAAATACTTGCTTTTTATAATTTAAAATATTAAAAAGGAAAAATTATGAAAAAGATTATTTTTATCATAGTTATAATTTTAATATTTATTATAAATATTAATGCTGGTAACGCAGGTAATACAATGGCTTTTGATATTTTACTTGGAACATCAATATGTTCTGCTTTTGGATCATTGCTTTCATTACCATCTTTTATGCAGGGCGGTAGTCAGAATTCAACGGTTCTTTATGTAGGCGCGAGTTATGGCGCCTTAATAGGTGCGGGGTTAGGTTTTATTTATGGTATTTATGATATAATAAGAAACACTCAGGAAAGAAAAGAGTTGCAAAAGCAGACAGGAATATTATATAATCAAAATGATTTATATTTAAAAATTGAGAATTTTAATTTATCAATTACAAAAAAATTTTAAAAGGAGGTTGATTTATGAAGTTTTTACGAGTTTTTTTAGCGGTGTTATTGCTTTTTGCAGTTGTTTTGAGTATTGGTTGTGCGGCAAGACAGACGGTCCAGAAAGAAACCACAGTAGAAGAACCAACGACAGGAGTTGTTGAAGAACCAACTCCAGAAGTTGCAAAAACATCAGGGAAAAAATACATAGTAAAAAAAGGTGATACGCTGTGGGATATATCAGCCCAGGGTTCAATTTATAACGATAGTTTTCAGTGGCCACTTTTATTTAAAGCAAATAGAGACCAGGTGGAAGATCCTGATATAATAGAAGTTAATCAGGAACTTGATGTAAAAACCGATTGGTCAAATATAGAAGTAAATGATGCTATTCAAAAAGCAAAAGATACTCCGCCTTACGTGCCACATACAACACCGAGAAAAAAATTACCACTGCGTTATTAATTTTTAAGAATATTTAAGAGGCAAATAAAAAGTAGTGAAAAAAAAATTATTTTTAGATTTGAATCATAGTTCGCTTGTAAATCTGTATGGCATAGCAGATGAAAATTTAAGGTTGATTGAAAAATATTTACATGTAAATATAATAGGAAAAGAAAATAAGATATTAATAAAAGGCAAAAAAAAAGATATACAAGATGCGCAATTTGTCATACAAAATTTATGCGAGCAGATAGAGGATGGTATTTCAATATCAAAGGTTTCAGTAGAAGAAGTTATTGGAAATATTAGAAATGGGAAAAAATATTTTACAATTGCTAATGATGACCAGATCAATATTGAAGAAGGTTTGTTAGTTTCATCAAGAAGAGAACTGGTAAAACCAAAAACAAAGAATCAGAAAAATTATATTAAAGCAATATTTGATAATCAAATTGTATTTGCTATAGGACCTGCAGGCACAGGAAAAACTTATCTGGCAACGGCTGCAGGTCTTTATTTTTTGCGTGAAAAAAAGGTAGAGAGAATTGTCCTGGTAAGACCTGTTGTAGAAGCAGGTGAAAGTTTAGGGTTTTTACCTGGTGATATGAAAGAAAAAATAGATCCATATTTACGTCCGCTATATGATGCAATATACGATATGATTGAACCCAGGATATTCAAAGAACTTATGCAGAATGAAATAATCGAAATTGCACCGCTTGCCTATATGCGTGGTAGGACACTTAATAAATCATTTATCATACTTGATGAAGCGCAGAATACAACCATAGACCAGATGAAAATGTTTTTAACAAGAACCGGCAATGATTCAAAAGTAGTGATAACCGGAGATATAACGCAGATTGATCTTCCGGTTAGTAAAAAATCTGGGTTGATCCATGCACGAGAAATTTTTGAAGGCACTGATGGGATGAAATTTATCTATTTTACAGCAGAGGATGTTTCGCGTGCGGAAATTGTAAAAAAGATTTTAGAAGCTTACGAAAGATATGAAAAAAATAAATAATATAAATTTGATAGTTAAATGTGATTCTAAAATCAGTATAAATAAAAAATGTATAAAGGAAGGAATAAAAAAAATTTTAGAAAAAGAAGATCAGAGCAACCTTGATATTAATATTATTTTTGTAGATAATAAACAAATAAAAGATATAAATTTAGAATATAGAAATAAAAATTATTCAACGGATGTTATTTCTTTTCCTTTTAATGATGAAAAAAAGTTATTTGGTGGAGATATTTTTATTTCTCTTGAAAAGGTAAAAGAAAATGCTAAAAAATATGGAATAAGTTTTAGAAATGAATTAAAACGCATACTTGTTCATGGTGTTTTACACATATTGGGTTATGACCACATAAAAACGAAACAAAAGAAAGAAATGTTTAAAAAACAGGAAAACTATATAAATTTTTTATACAGAGTAATTTTATTATGAATATTTTAATGCAGGTTGAGTTGTTGAGTTTATTTATTCTTTTCATTTTAGCTGCATTTTTATCAATAGTTGAAACTTCACTAATAGGGATGAATCGTATCAGAATACTTGCAAATATAAAGAATAATCATCCAAAAGCAAAATATTTACAACTATGGTTAAATGAACCAAATAAGATTCTGGCAACGCTTTCCATATTAATAAATGCTGTTGCAATTTCTTCATCAACCGTAGGTGCTTTTTTATCAATTCAAATAGCCAAGAATTACCAAATTTCAGAATCATTTGTAGCCACAATAATAGCAATTTTTATTACAATTATAATAATTATTTTTGGCGAAATATCTCCAAAGATATTTGCAATAAGGAATACAGAAAAAATGGGATTATTGCTTATAAAACCAATAGTTTATATTTATTATATTATAAGACCAATAACAGAGGTTTTTGTGAAAATAAGTAATTTAACAGTGAAATTATTTGGTGGGACACCAACTTCCGGCATACCAATAATTTCTTCAAAAGATATAACTTCAGTTTTAGATGCTGGATTAGAAGAAGGTTATATAAGCATTCAGGAAAAATCAATGATGAACAGTATTTTACGATTTAAAAATTTGATAGTAAAAGATGTTATGATACCAAGAACTTCTGTAGTAGCCATAGATATAAAATGGGAGCCGAATAGAATAATTGATTTTGTTTTAGAAGAAGGTTATACCAGGATGCCAGTTTATAAAGATAATCTTGATAATATCGTTGGAATAATAAATACCAAGGATATGTTAAGTATGATAAAAAATCGTGGACTCATAATATTTCAGGATTTGATAAGGATTCCTTTTTTTATTCCTGAAACAACTAATTTGAATGACCTTTTAAAGGAATTTAAGAAAGGTAAACTGCATATGGCTATTGTAGTTGATGAATTTGGCGGAACAGCAGGTATTATAACTTTAGAAGATATATTAGAAGAGATAGTAGGTGACATAAAGGATGAATATGACATAGAAGAAAGAGAGATAGAAAAAACAGATGATAAAAATTTAATAGCAAAAGCAACTGTTGAGATAATAAAGTTAAAAAATGAATATAATATAGATCTTTCGGAAACTGAAGAGGTAAAGACTTTGGGTGGATTTTTACTTGCACTTTTTAATAAGGTTCCTCAGGAAGGAGAACAGATAAAATTTGGCAATCTTATATTTACCATTATAAAATCTGATGCGAAAAAAATTATAAAGGTAAAGATAACAAAATTATAAAATTATATTTATTTATGGAGGGGTTATGAAAAGTCAGAGAACAAAATTTAATTTAAAAAGCTCCCTTGATAATTATCCAGTTTATTATTGCCTGTTTTTAACTATTTTTTTTATTATAAGTTGTTTTTTATCTTTTGTTACAAAAAATTCAATATATTTAATGATTGGGTTATTACCGGTAAGTTTATATGAAATATACAGAACATATGGAATATTTACAAAATTAGCTTCAATTTTACTTTTATTTATTTTGATTTTAGAAATTTATATTATATCAGCGAATGTTAATATAGATTTATTAAAGTTATTTTTTAAAAAAGAAATATTTCTTGCTGGGATTAATATTAAATTTGGTGAATTGAGATATATTTTTTCTGAAATAATAATATTATTAGCATTGATTCTTTTGGTAAGAACAATAGGTATTTATACAAAATGGTTAAGTATAATCTTAATAATTGGTTGCCTGATGATTATTTACATTGAAACAAATGGTAAAATTTATCATTATTTTAATATGATTTTTAAATATTTAAGTAAAATATTATACTATTAAATAAGAAAATAACCTTAAATGGGAATAAAGAAAGACATAGCATTTAGTTTAAAAGAATAGTTTAACCATTGGTAGAAAAAAATTTATGATAATTCAGAGTAATAGTTCAGCCACAAGAATTAATTAAAAAGTTCGTATAATAAAAGAAACACCTGGCGATGTCATTCTCAGGAAGCCGAAAGAAAAGTGTAGAAAGAAAAATAAGGGCGTATGAGCATGACGATGCAATCTCGCAGTTAAAAAACGAAAGAAGACAAGATAAAAAGGCGATCGGGTATAAAAGCAAGATTGCTTTGTCAGACTCAAATAACGAAATTATAGAAGCCAGAAGTTATCATTCGCCTGACTTCGCAATGACAAATGAAAAAATTTATTTATGGACCAATTTTGTTCTACCAACGGCTAAACTATTACAAAAAAAGAATATTGGGTGAGTTAAATATTTTAATTATTACTATTATTTCTTATAAGTGGGGAAACAGCCTTTTTCAATTATTTTTTAATGCGATTTTAAGGGCTTTATGAAACTATTGCAACATATTTCTTTTTATGTTATTATTGCTAAATCTTAAATTAAACAATTTAAAAGGAGTTTTATAGATCATGGATTATTTTAATTACAAAAAAAATACTCTATATGCTGAAGATGTTGACCTTAATATACTTGCTGAAAAATATGGCACCCCACTTTATGTATATAGTTTGAAAACAATGACTGAACATTATAAAAAAATAGAAAGTGCATTTTCTGATATTGATAAAATAATATGCTATTCAGTAAAGGCAAATTCAAATATAGGAATATTAAATGAAATGAAAAAATTAGGTTCCGGATTTGATATTGTTTCAGGAGGCGAACTTTACAGAGTTTTAAAAATCAATGCCAACCCTAAAAAAATAGTATACGCGGGAGTTGGTAAGACCAAGCAGGAAATAGAATATGCTTTAAAATCTAATATACTTATGTTTAATGTAGAAAGTATAAATGAATTAAAAATAATAGATTTGGTTAGTAAAAAATTAAAAAAGAAAGCAGCGGTTGCAATAAGGATAAATCCTGATGTGAATGCTTCAACTCATGAATATATAACAACAGGGAAAAAAGAAAATAAATTTGGAATTGATATAGTTTTAGCATTTAATATTTTCAGGATAGCAAAAAAATTGAAACATATTGATATAAAAGGTATACATATACATATAGGGTCACAGATTACCACAGTTGTCCCGTATATTGATGCAATTGTCAAAATTACTAAATTTATTAAGGATTTAACAACAGAAGATATAATTATTGAATATCTAAATATTGGTGGCGGACTTGGCGTTATCTATAACGAGGAAAAACCAGCAACAGCAGATGAATTTGCTTATGCTATAAAACCATATCTGGCAAATCTTAATGTAAAAATAATATTAGAACCAGGAAGATTTATAGTAGGGAACGCCGGTATATTATTAACAAAAGTTATTTATGATAAAAAAGGAATTAAAAAAAATTTTTTAATAGTTGATGCTGGAATGAATGACCTCATAAGACCGAGTTTATATGGCGCTTTTCACAAAATTATTCCTGTAAATTTATCAGCAAAGGAAAAGATGATTTATGATATAGTAGGACCAATCTGTGAAAGTGGAGATTTTTTAGGTAAAGAAAGAACTTTGTCCGAGTCAAAAGAAGGCGATCTTCTTGCAATAAGAAGCGCTGGCGCTTATGGTTTTTCAATGTCTTCTAACTATAATTCACGGTTAAGGTGTGCAGAAGTCCTTGTAAAAGGAAACAAGCATTATTTAATTCGTAAAAGAGAAACTTATGAAGATTTGATAAAGTTAGAAAAAATAATTGAATGAAGGAGATGTAAATTATGCGGGATATATATTTTTATAAAATGTCAGGCGCCGGAAATGATTTTATTATTATAGATAGTTTTAATAGAATTATAAAACTAAATCAAAAACAGATAGAAAAGATATGCAGACGCGGTTTTGCAATAGGTGCTGATGGTTTGATGTATATTAAAAAATCTTCTGATAAAAATTATGATTTTATAATGAGTTATTATAATGCAGACGGAAAAGAGGCGGAAATGTGCGGCAACGGTGGAAGATGTATAGCCAGATTTGCGTATTTAAAAGGATATGCAAAAAGAAAAATGAAATTCCTTGCTAAAGATGGTGAACATATAGCGGAAATAAAAAATGGTTGTAATGTAAAATTAAAAATGATAAATTCTTTTGATATTAAAAAAGAAATTAAAATTAAAATAGATGGTAAAATAATAACAGGACATTTTGCGAATACAGGAGTTCCGCATTTTGTTATTCCAGTTAAAAATATAGAATCTGTTGATGTAGTAAAATTGGGCAGGCAAATAAGATTTCATAAATTTTTTGCTCCTAAAGGGACTAATGTTAATTTTGCAAAAATAGAAGATGATAAAATTATTTTAAGAACTTATGAACGTGGTGTTGAAAATGAAACTTATGCATGTGGCACTGGGGCAGTTGCGACCGCTATTCTATCTATGGATAAATCGCCTGTTTTGATAAAAGTTTTAGGTGGTTTATTAAAAGTTTATTTTGAAAAAGAAAATAATAATTTTAAAAATATTTATTTAGAAGGACCTGCTACTTTTGTGGCAGAAGGAAAAATAAAAAAAGAAGCATTTTTATAAAAGCAAAAGGAGGTTTTAAAAATGTTTGAAGGTTCCTATGTAGCAATAGTAACACCATTTAAAAATGGAAAAATTGATGAGGAAGCATATAAAAAATTAATTGAGATGCATTTAGAAGCTGGAACAGATGGTCTTGTGCCATGCGGCACAACAGGAGAAGCAAGCACATTAACTATGGAAGAACATATTTATATGATTGAACTTACAGTTAAACTCGTAAATAAAAAAATGAAGGTTTTAGCAGGAACAGGTTCTAACTGCACAGAAGATGCAATAGAACTTACCAAAGAAGCAGAAAAAGCGGGGGCAGATGGGGCTTTAGTTGTAAGTCCTTATTATAACAAACCCACCCAGAAAGGATTATATCAACATTTTAAAAAAATAGCAGAATCAGTAAATATCCCGATAGTTTTGTATAATATACAATCAAGGACAGCGGTTAATATAACAATGCCAACAGTTGTTGAACTCGCAAAAATCAAAAATATTGTCGGAGTAAAAGAAGCAAGTGGTGATTTATCTCAGATGACAGATGTAATAAGGTTATGCCCAAAAGAGTTTGATGTTTTATCAGGCGATGATGCTTTAACTTTACCTTTGCTTTCCGTAGGAGGCAAAGGAGTAATATCGGTTGTTGCAAATATAGTTCCAAAAGATGTAAAAGAAATGATTGAAAATTTTAAAAAAGGGAATATTAAGAAAACTCAGGAAATAAATTTAAAATTATTTCCACTTATCAAAGCAATGTTTATTGAAACCAATCCTATTCCTGTGAAAGCAGCATTAAATATAATGGGTTTTATTTCTCCTGAAATACGACTTCCTTTAACAGAAATGGAAGAAGAAAATAAGAAAAAATTAATAACTGCAATGAAAAATTACGGGGTTATATAGTTTTAAGGAGGATTTGATATGATAAAAATAGGTATAGCAGGTGCAAATGGTAGAATGGGAACTGCAATTGGTGCCTGTGCAAGTAAAGATGATAAGATAAAAATAACCCTTGCACTTGAGATTTCAGGACATAAAAGTATAGGGAGTGATTTTTACGGAGTAAAGATTACTGATAATTTAAAAGATAATATAGATGCAATAGATGTTTTTATTGATTTTACAAAGCCACAGGCAACAATTGCTAATTTAAAAATTATAAGTAAACATAAAAAAACTGCTGTTATAGGAACAACAGGTTTTAATGAAAATGAATTAAAAATTATAAAAGAATATTCGGGAAAAATTCCATTGGTTTTATCATCAAATTATAGTGTTGGTGTAAATACGATGTGGAAGATTTTAAAAGATATAACGCCAATTCTTAAAGATGATTATGATATTGATATTGTTGAATCACACCATAAGAATAAAAAAGATGCTCCATCAGGAACAGCAATTACCTGTGGCAAAATAATTGCTGAAACAAAGAAAATAGATTTTGAAAAAAATGTAATTTTTGGGCGTGAAGGTCGGGAAAACGAAAGACCAAGAGACCAGATAGGTATTTTAGCAGTAAGGGGTGGTGGTGTTATAGGAGAGCATACGATAATTTATGCAAGTGATGGAGATAAACTTGAAATAAAACATACAGCTTTTTCAAGGGAGACTTTTGCTATAGGCGCAATTAAGGCTGCTAAATTTATAATTGGTAAGAAGCCAGGGCTTTATTCAATGGCAGATGTTCTTGGTATATAAAGGTTTTAAAATGACGAAATTTGTTAGATTTTTAAATGAACTAAGAGAAGAGAGATGGGGGACTGTAAGTGAAAAGGGATATTTCAAAGAAATAGAAGGGGATATTTTTACTCAATTTATTATAACTGACAAAATAGTAGAACCTGATAAAGTAAAAATTTTGCCACCTGTTATGCCTACTAAAATTGTTGCTGTTGGTTTAAATTATAAAGAACACGCAAAAGAATTAAATATGCCAATACCTGATGAACCAATAATTTTTATAAAACCAGCAACAGCGGTTATCGGGCATTTAGATAAAATAATTTATCCTGAACAGAGTAAACAGGTTGATTATGAAGCCGAACTTGCGCTTATTATAAAAAATAAGGTTAGAAATTTAAGCGAAGATGAAGTTTTTCCAAATATTTTAGGATATACCTGCCTTAATGATGTTACTGCCCGTGATTTGCAGAAAAAAGACGGGCAATGGACCAGAGCTAAATCATTTGATACTTTTGCACCGATAGGTCCTTATATTGAAACAGATATAAAGCCGGATAATGTTAATATTAAATTATATTTAAATGATGAATTAAAGCAATCATCTAATACATCAGATTTTATATTTGACGTTAAAACTCTTGTTATTTTTATTTCTAAAATTATGACTTTAAATAGAGGAGATATAATAACAACAGGAACTCCAAAAGGCGTAGGACCTATTCATAAAGGAGATAAAGTAGAAGTAGAAATAGAAAATATAGGGAGACTTATAAATTTTGTTGAATGAATTTTAAATTAAAAAAAGGAGGCTTTTGATGGATTACGCTGAAAGGTTAAAAAAATTACCACCTTATATTTTTGTTGAAATTGATAAAAAGAAAAAAAAGGCTTTAGAACAAGGCAGGGATATAATAAATTTAGGTATAGGAGATCCGGATAGACCAACTCCAGAAAAAATACTTAAATTTATAAAAGAAGCAGCAGAAAAAAATGAAAATCATAAATATCCAATAGGAAGGGGAAGTAAAATTTTTAAAGATGCAATTATAACATGGATGGATAAAAGATTTAATGTTGGAGTTGAAAATGATGAAGTATTGGCATTGATTGGTGCAAAGGATGGTATTACACATCTTCCACTTGCTTTTGTAAATCCAGGTGATATAGTTTTAATTCCTGATCCTGGATATCCTGGTTATCTTGCAGGCACTTTAATGGCTGGTGGTGAACCATATTTTATGCCTTTAAAAGAAGAAAATGGTTTTTTGCCGGATTTAAGTGCTATTCCACCTGAGGTATTCAAAAAGACAAAAATAATGTGGCTTAATTATCCCAATAATCCTACATCTGCCATGGCTGATTATAGTTTTTATGAAGAGGTTCTATCCTATGCAGAAGAAAATTCTTTTATAATAGCTCAGGATGCAGCATATTCAGAAACTTATTTTAAAGAACCACCTATTTCAATTTTAGAAATAAAAGGAGCAAAAAAGAATTGTATAGAATTTTTTTCTATGTCAAAGACATTCAATATGACTGGATGGAGGGTGGGTTTTGCTGTTGGCAATAAAAAAATTATAAATGGACTTTCAACCGTAAAAGAAAATATGGATTCGGGTACAGTTTGTGCTTTGCAGGAAGCATCGGCAAATGCATTGCTTTACTGTGATAAGGAAGCAGAAGAAATAAGAAATCTATATAAAAAAAGGGCAGCAATTTTTTATATTGGACTTAAAGAAATTGGTTATGAAGTTTTTGCTCCACAGGCAACTTTATACCTCTGGGTTAAAGTACCAGAAAATTATTCATCTCTTGAATTTGCAAATATTGCTCTTGATATGGCAGATCTTGTTATAACTCCGGGTATAGGTTTCGGAAAAGAAGGAGATAGATACTTCAGAATCGCATTAACGGTAGAAGAAGATGAGATACACAAAGCAATTGAAAGATTCAAAAAACTAAAAGATATTTTATGATTAAAAAATGAAAGATGATAATAATATAGTTTTTTTTTCAATTGGAAGCAACCTCGGGAACAGAAAAGAAAATCTAAAAAAAGCAATTTATCATTTAAAAAAAGATAAAATAAAAATAGAAAAAATTTCTTCAATTTATGAAACAGAACCAGTTGGCTATAAAAAGCAGCCATTTTTTTATAATGTATGCATAAAAGCTTTTGCCAAAATATCTCCTTTAAATTTATTAAAAATTATAAAAAAAATAGAGAAAAAAATTGGCAGAAAAAAAAGTAAAAAATGGGGACCAAGAATTATAGATATTGACATACTATTTTATAATAATATAATATTAAAAAGGAAAAATTTAAAAATACCACATCCAGAGATTTTAAAAAGAAAATTTGTTTTAAAACCTTTATATGAAATAGATAGCAAAATTATTCATCCTGAGTTTAATTTGAGTGTGAAAGATTTATTGAAAAAAGTTAAGTTAAAAGAGAAAGTAAAAAAGGTAAAAGAAAAATTATATGGATAAAAAAGAATTTCATTATATAGCCATAGAAGGTATTTTAGGCGTGGGAAAAACAACCTTTGCTAAAAAATTAGCCATTGACCTTAATGCAAGGTTGGTTTTAGAAGATGTTGATAATAATCCTTTTTTAGAGAGATTTTATAAAGATATGAAAAATACAGCTTTACAGACTCAACTATATTTTTTATTAAATAGGGTAAAACAACAAAAAGAATTAAAACAGATAGATCTTTTCCAGAGAAAAATTGTTTCTGATTATTTGATAGAAAAGGATAGAATATTTGCTTATGTTAATTTATCCGAAGATGAGTTAAATTTATATGAAAAAATATACTCAATAATAATGGATACAAATGAATTGTTAAAGCCTGATCTGGTAGTTTTTTTACAGGCAAGTATTGAAACTTTGCTTGAAAGAATAAAAAAACGCGGGCGTGAATATGAAAAAAGTATTTCGCATGAATATTTGAATAAAATAACAGAAGCTTATAATTATTTTTTTTCACATTTTCCAAGAACCATACCACTTGTTATAGTGAATACCGATGAATTTAATGTTTTAAAAGACGATAACCTGTATGAAAAAATTAAGAAATTTATTTTAAATGTAAAAGGCGGAGTTCATTATTACACCCCATCTTAAAAAAGGAAAATTTTATGATCAATTTAAATAATATAATTAATAAAAAAAATAAAGAAAAAATAATAATGCTAACTGCTTATGAATATTTAACTGCATACTATTTAGAAAAATCCGGCGTTGATCTAATTTTGGTTGGTGATTCATCGGGCATGGTCTTTTCAGGGTATAAGGATACTTTGCCTGTTACCATAAATGATATTATTTATCATACAAAAGCAGTGATGCGTGGAGTAAAAGATATTCCTGTAATTGTTGATATGCCATTTATGTCATATCAGGCATCATGCGCTGATGCGAAAAAAAATGCTGGGAAAATTTTAAAAGAAACAGGGGCAGCAGCAGTAAAAATGGAAGGCGGGATAGAGATAGTTGAACAAATAAAAGCGCTTATTGATATTGGTATTCCTGTAATGGGACATACAGGTATGCAACCACAATCAGTAAGAAAATATGGAGGTTATCCTGTTTTTGGTAAAAAACCTGAAGAAAAAGAAAAATTAATTGAAAATTGTAAAGCCCTTGAAAAAGCAGGAGTTTTTGCTATAGTTTTAGAAAAAGTAAAAGCTGATGTTGCAAAAGAAATTACTGATATGTTAAACATACCAACAATTGGTATAGGGGCTGGCCCTTACTGTGATGGACAGGTTTTAGTAACGCATGATTTACTTGGTGCTTTTTTAGATTTTAAACCAAAATTTGTAAAACAATATGAAAAAATTGGTGAAAGATCAATCAAAGCAATTAAGAATTTTATTTTAGATGTGAAGAAAGGTAAATATCCATCTAAAAAATATTATTTTTAAAGGAATGGTGTTTTATGAAAATTATTGTAGATATTAAAGAAATGCATGATTATATAAAGAAAATAAAAAAACGTGGAAGTAGTATAGGATTTGTGCCTACAATGGGCTATTTGCATGAAGGACATTTATCCCTTGTCAGGAGAGCAGGAGAAGAGAATAAAAAAGTTATTGTCAGTATTTTTGTAAATCCTATCCAGTTTGGACCCGCAGAAGATTTTGATAAATACCCGAGAGATACTGAAAGAGATTTAAAGATGTTAAAAGAATTAAAGTGTGTTGATTGTGTTTTTATGCCAGAAGCAAAGGATATGTATAAAGAAGATTTCGCAACTTATGTTGAATTAAAAAATAATATGCCCAACGTTCTATGTGGTGTCTCAAGACCAGGGCACTTTGTTGGTGTTACAACGGTTGTTGCAAAATTATTAAATATTGTCCAATCAGACAGGTTATACCTCGGACAGAAAGATATGCAGCAAGCAGTTATTTTAAAAAAAATGATAGATGATTTAAATTATGATACAGAAGTTGTAATTTGTCCTATTGTAAGAGAAAAGGATGGACTTGCAATGAGTTCGAGGAATACCTACCTTTCGCCAGAAGAAAGAGAACTGGCACCCATCCTTCACCAATCTTTACAAATTGCAGAAAGTATGATAGAATTAGGTGAAAAAGATATAGAAAAAATAAGAGATGAGGTAAAAAGAAAATTAAATAAAGCAAATATAAAAATTGATTATATTGAAATAGTTGATGCTGATACGCTTCAGAAGAAAGAAACACTTCAAGGAAAAATTTTAATTGCTGCAGCAATTTATATTGGGAAAACCCGTTTAATAGATAATACAATAATAAATATTCCAGATTAAGGAGGAAAAATTGCTAATAGAAGTTTTAAAGTCAAAAATTCATAGAGCTTTAGTTACGGATAAATCTCTGGATTATGAAGGTAGTATTACAATTGATAAAAAAATCATGAAAGCAGCGGGCCTTATACCAAACGAAAAAGTTCATGTTTTTGATGTGATGAATGGTAATAGATTTATAACTTATACAATAGAGGGCAAAGAAAATTCAGGGGAGGTAGTTGTAAATGGTGCTGCTGCGCGGTTGGTTAAAAAAGGAGATATTTTAATAATTATTTCTTATGCAATTTTGACATTAAAAGAAGCAAAAAAATTAAGACCAAAGATAGTGTATGTTGATAAAAACAATAAAATAACTAAAATAAGGAGGTAAAATTTGATGTTATTTAAAAAAAATTTAAAAAAAATTGGTATGATAGGTTGTGGTGCGATAGGAACTGAAATTGCAGTTGCCGTTGATAAAAAGGATATAAATGTAATACTTTATTGTTGTAATGATATTGATAAAAATAAATATGATGAACTTTTAAAGAAATTAAAAAATATTAGACCAAAATTTTTATCAAAAGAAAAATTGATAAAAAAAGTTGATCTTGTTATTGAATGCGCAAAAAAAGATGCGGTTAAGGAAATTTTTGAACTGGCTTTAAAATATAATAAAGATGTTATGTTTTTAAGTGCGGGTGGCGTTTTAGAAAATTTTGAACTTGTTGAAAAAGCAAAACAAAAAGGAATAAATGTGTACGTCCCTTCTGGTGCTGTTGTTGGTATTGATGGATTGGATGCGGCAAAATATCATGGGTTAAAAAAGGTAACGTTAATAACAAGGAAACCACCAAAAGCATTTGAAGGTAATGAATATTTAAAAAAGAAAAATATTAGTTTAGATGGTATAACAAGCGAACTTGTTATTTTTGAAGGCCCGGCAAAAGAAGCAATAAAAGAGTTTCCGGCTAATATAAATGTTGCTGCTACTTTAAGTATGGCTGGTTTAGGACCAGATATAACAAAAGTAAAAATAGTAGTAGATCCTTTCATAAGTTCAAATATGCATGAGATTATTGTAGAAGGTGATTTTGGCAGATTCAGGGCAATTACTGAGAATTTGCCATCGCCTACAAATCCTAAAACAAGCTATTTGACTGCGCTTTCAACTATTGTAATGATAAAAAAGATAGTAGAACCGATACATATAGGAACGTAAAAATATTGTCGGTTGAAAATAAATTGATAATAGTTCAGATACTAAAAGTCTACTTGTAAAAATGTGGCTACTGGTAAGAAATACCTGGCGGTGTTATTTTCAGGAAGCAGAAAGAGGAATGTAAAATGGGAAATAAGGGCGGACGAGGCTTAAGGAAGCAATCTGGCAGTTGAAAGGCGAAAGAGGACAAGAAGAGAAGGCATCATGTGATAAAAGCAAAATTGCTTTGTCAGGCTCATTAAACGAGGGAATAGAAGTCAGAAGTTATCATTCGCCTGACTTTAAAATGACAGAATAAAAATTTATTTATAGACTAATTTTATTCTACAAGTGACTAAACTGTTACCAAAGGGCATCGTTCGCCTGACTTTAAAATGACAACAGAAAAAATTTATTAATCAATTTTGTTCTACCAATGGCTAAACTATTACTAAAATATTACAATAAAAGTTTTCGCTTTAATTAAATACGAAAATTTCTTCAATATCTCTTTTAGAACTTGTAACCTATCATTATTTAAAATCATTGATGTTTTTAACTATTTTTCATATCTATCCTTATTCCCAATGAGAATTGTAAAATTTATTGCAAAACTTTAATTATTTGCTAAAATATTTTAAAAAATGATACTATTAACTATAACTAAATTTTTATATTTTGAAGGTATAAAAACTAAACATGTTAATAAATATATTAAATAAAAAAAGTCGCTTCTATAGATTATTATCATTTTTATTGTCCTTAAATATATTTTTATTAATAACTGGTATCTCTTTTCATTACCACAAAGTTAAATGTTATAGAAATGTATGCTTAATTTTTTATTCTGATACGGAACCCCCCATACATCATCATAGTAAAAGTCACGATAACGAGGAACAGTGCTCAATATGCAAATTTAAAAAAGCGATTAATAAAATATTATTAGTCAACCTTTTCTTTTTAACTTTATTTTTGCTTACTTTTATCGTTATTTTACTTTTTGAATTACAACCATCCTATGTTTCCTTTAATTGGTTTTTTTCCAGAGGACCTCCTTTATCAGTATAATTTAATTATTTTACATAAATTATATATACAGGAGGAATTCAAATGAAGAGATTACTTATACTTTTTTTATGTCTATTCCCATTTTTTATATCTGCAGCAGACAGCACTATCATTACTGCATTGCCCGATATTAGTTTTATCGGAGAAACAGGTCTAATTATGACACAGAATAGTGATGAAAAAAACGCTGACTTAGTTTTTAACGGTCTTGAAATACAGGCGCAGTCAGCACTTCATCCTAATGCAGATGCAACTTTTGTAGTGGGCGCACATCTTCATGAAGGAACTGTCCACTTTGATGTTGAAGAAGCGTTTGTGTCTTTTAAATCCATGCCTTTAAATACAGGTATTAAAACTGGTAGAAAACTTACTAATTTTGGCAGGATAAATTACATCCATTCACACGAATGGCTTTTTACAGGCAAGCCTTTTATTTATTCAAATTTTCTGGGGGAACACGCATTAATGGGTGATGGTGCATCAATTGATATTCTTTTGCCTTTGCCTTTTTTTCTTAATGTAGAGGCAGGTATATGGACAAAACCAGCAGAAGAACATGGAGAACATGAGGAAGGAGAGGAACATCATCATTCTTTTTCTCCTGCAGGAGAATTTTACAACCTTCGCTTATGGTCATCTTTTGAAATATCTGAAGCGTCAGAACTGGAAGTCGGTTTTAGTGGTCTTAAAGGAAACAGTTCGCATTATCTTGAACATATGGACAGGATAAATATGGCAGGGGCTGATTTAATTTTTAAAATCTGGCCATCTGCTTTTTCAAGGATTTTGTTATTGACCGAAGTGATGTATCTTAAAAGAGAAGTTCCGCCAGGAATTTTTGAAAGCTGGGGAATGTATTCTTTTATCGGATATAAGCCAGATAAGCATTGGGAGATAGGCGGTAAATATGACTATTCAGAAACCCCGGGCCCTGAAAAAGAAAAAACATCAGGGTTATCCGCTATAGTTACTAATTATATTACTGAATCATTCAGGATCAGAGCTGAATATACTTATACGCTTGAATCCAAATCTCATAGTGGTCTTTTAAATATTGTTTTTGGAATCGGACCGCACACGCATCCCTTACAGTAAAAAGGAGGAGATGAAAAATGATGAAAAATATACTGACAGTAGCGTTTATTCTATATTTCGTGTTGTCTGCATTTGCCGGAGATATAAACATTGTAACTACAATACCTGATTTTGCTGATATAGCAAAGAACATTGTAGGTGATAAAGCAGAAGTTTATTCCATAATGAAAGGGTGGCAGGATCCACATAGCGTGGAACCAAGGCCTTCTGCAGTTTTAAAGGTCAGGAATGCTGATATTGTTATTGTGGTTGGGATGGACCTTGATATGTGGATAGACGGGTTGCTTGGGGCGGCGAAAAACAGCAGGGTTTTGAAAGGTTCTACCGGGTATCTGGATCTGTCACTTCATATTGACAAACTGGAAGTCCCTGAAGGAAAAGTTGATGGGTCAATGGGCGATGTGCATATTTACGGCAATCCTCATTACTGGCTGAACCCTGAAAATGGAAAAATAATTGCAAAGGATATTTACATTAAACTTGTTGAACTTTATCCAGAACAAAAAGAATATTTTGAATTAAATTACACAAAATATATAAAAAATTTAGATGCGATGATAGCAAAAACCAAACAACAGATTAAAAAAATAGAAGACAAAACAGCTGTTTTTTCGCACAATTGCTGGATTTACCTTGCACAGTATTGTAAACTTAAAGTCATTGGTTTTGTAGAACCAAAACCTGGTATAGCACCTTCTCCTTCAGATATCGTTGAGTTGATTAATAAAATGAAAAAAAATGAAGTAAAGGCAATGTTTGTTGAACCATTTTTTAACATGTCAGCGCCTGAAAAAATTTCACAAAAAACAGGAGCAAAAATTGTTGTTATGCCTACATCTGTCGGCGGTATTGAAGGGGCAAATACTTATATAGACTTGATTGAGCAGAACGTAAGTAAAATTGTCACTGCAATTTCGGAATGAATCTCTGGAGGGGGACTTTTAACTTCCCCCTCCTTATTAAACTCAGGAGGGTAATAATGCTTGAAATACTTTTTTTGCCATTTATAGCATGCGTAATATTGACCGGAATACACGCTTATCTCGGGCTTCATATAATTGAAAGGGGAGTTATATTTGTTGACCTATCACTTGCTCAGATAGCAGCCCTGGGCGCACTGACAGGATTTTTGTTTGGTATAGAACTGCATACTACAGGTTCTTATTTTTTTTCACTTGGGTTCACTTTTCTCGGAGCTATTTTATTTTCTACGTCGAGGTCAATGAATAAAAAAATCCCAATGGAAGCAGTGATAGGGATTATTTATGTAGTAGCAGCAGCGGTTTCAGTTCTTATACTTTCAAAAACTCCTTCAGAGGCAGAACATATAAAAACAATGCTTGTAGGTAATATTCTATTTATAAAAACAAATGAAGTGATAAAAATAGCTATATTTTATTCTGCCATTGGCGCATTTCATTACATATTTAGAAATCAATTTATTTCAATTACAGGCAATCAAAACCAAAAAATAAAGAATATCCCTTTATGGGATTTTCTTTTTTATGCAACATTTGGAGCTGTTGTTACTTCATCAGTAGAAATAGCAGGAGTGCTTCTTGTTTTTTCTTATCTTATCATTCCCGCAGCGAGCGCTTTTATTATATTTAATAGTTTAAAATCCAGGCTTTATTTTTCTTGGGGTTTAGGGATAGTGGGGAGTATCGGAGGAATGATTTTATCAGTGTTTGGTGACCTTCCTACAGGAGCGTCCATAGTTGCAGTTTTTGGTTTAATATTTATGCTATTTTTGATTTATGGTTGGATTATAAAAAAAGTAGATTAAAAATTTTTTGATAGCTAAAATACATTTTTATAGGAATTTTACTAAAATTATCTATAGTTCCTGTAGCATTAAAGATAAATTAACAGAAAAAATGGTACAGGTTTAAAAGATATATACTTAATATTTCACCTTATTTCTTAAAGAACTTTTTTGAAGAGTCAACAATATTAACGGATTATGAGATACATTATATAATCTTTAGAAATCATTTTATCAAAAATAATCGGCGGTAGCATGCAAATTTTTGCAAGTAAATCTCTTCAGGTAACTCGGGATTTTTCTCTTTTACAAATATCCCATGGCGTCTCATTCTCTTTATAAGAATTGGATTATATAAGAAAATATGCTTTATTAATAAAATCTTGCAAAGAATAAAATTCTTTAATATCAAAGAATTCAACTTTTAAATCAAAGAAATTACTTTTTAAGGCAATTATAAAAATTTTGCTTTTAAATTCGTTTAAACGAGAGATCTCAGATGGGGTAGATATTTATCTACCCCCTATTTTTAATTCATTACCTTTTTTCTCATCTTTATCTTGTAATATTCTCTTAAGAGCTAATAGTCTATCTTTATTCATTATTTTTAACTTCTTTATGTGTATACCATGTCTATCCTTATTCCCAAAATTTTTTATAAATTTTCTTGACAGTTAAATTTAAAAATGTTTAAATTTTTAAAATTTATTTTAAGGAGGATTTGTTTTTGAATAATTTTGCACTTGTTTTTCCTGGACAGGGTTCGCAATTTGTTGGCATGGCAAAAGATTTTTACGAATCTTTTACTGTTGCAAAAGAAATTATTGATGAAACAGATAAAATTGTTGGTAAAAATTTTAAAAATATTATGTTTGCGGGTTCTGAAGAAGAATTAAAAAGAACCGACATAACCCAGCCAGCAATTTTTTCAATGTCTATTTTAATTTATGAGATTATCAAAGAAAAAATAGAAAATAAAATTAAATTTTGTGCTGGACATAGCCTGGGAGAATATTCTGCTCTTTATGCTGCTGGTGCTTTTAATTTATTTACAGGTTTAAAGTTAGTAATGCGCAGGGGTGAATTAATGCAAATTGCTTCTGAAAAAGAAAAAAGTGGGATGGCTGCAGTTTTAGGTCTTGACATAGAAAAGATTAATCTGTTATGTGAAAAGGTAAAAGATACAGGATATTTAACAGATGCAAATATAAATTGTCCCGGACAGATAGTAGTTTCAGGCACTTTAAATGCAATAAATGCTGCTGAAAATATCGCAAAAGAATTGGGTGCCAAAAGATATATAAAACTTTCGGTTGCTGGAGCTTTTCATTCAAATCTTATGCAATATGCTTCTGATGAATTAAAAAAAGAAATAGATAACTATGATATCATGAATCTTAGAATTCCTGTAATTGCTAATTATAATGCAAAAGAAATACTAAAAAAAGAAGAAATCAAAGAATCTATGATAAAACAAATTGTAAATCCAGTAAGATGGATAGAAAGTATTGAGTATATAAAATCAAAAGGTATTGATACTTTTATTGAATTAGGACCAGGAAATGTTTTATCAGGTCTTATAAAAAAGATTGACAAAAATTTGAAAATATATAATATAGAAAAGGTTCAGGATATAGAAAAATTAAATTTATAAAAGGAGATTATTTTATGTCATTGTTAAAAGATAAAGTGGCAATAGTTACAGGTGGA
This sequence comes from Candidatus Methylomirabilis sp., assembly GCA_020722985.1. GTDB lineage: Bacteria > Oederibacteriota > PGYV01 > PGYV01 > DYJU01 > DYJU01. The sequence continues at coordinate 8,808 of DYJU01000003.1, read as the reverse complement.
GCCCAGGGCATAGGCGAAGCAATAGCAAGGAAATTAGCATCAGAAGGGGCATCAATTGCACTGGTTGATGTGAATTACGAAAAAGCAAAAGCAACAGCGGATGATATAAAAAAATCTGGAGTTGATACAGAAGCATATAAAACTGATGTTTCAAATACAATAGAAGTTGAGGGAATTGTTAACAAAATTTTTGATAGATTTAAAAAGATTGATATACTTGTCAACAATGCTGGCATAACAAGAGATACTTTGCTATTAAGAATGACAGAAAAGGATTGGGATTTAGTTATAAATATAAATTTAAAAGGCGTTTTTAATTTTACAAAGGCAGTTACAAAAATTATGGCAAAACAGAGAAACGGGAGTATTATAAATATATCTTCTGTTGTTGGGTTATTTGGTAATGCCGGACAGGCAAATTACTCAGCGTCAAAAGCAGGCGTAATAGGTCTTACAAAAACAACCGCAAAAGAATTTGCAGGAAGAAATATCAGGGCAAATGCCGTAGCTCCTGGTTTTATAAGGACGGCAATGACAGATAAATTAAGTCAAGATGTTATAAATAAATATCTGGAAAATATTCCAATGAAAACATTGGGCACACCTGATGATGTCGCAAATACAGTTTTATATCTTGCTTCAGATCTTTCATCTTATGTTACAGGGGAGGTGATAAGGGTCGACGGCGGACTTGCTATGTAAAAATTTTAAAAATTATATTTTAATTTAAAGGAGGTTTTAAAATGGCAGACGAAAAAACAGTGGAAGAAAGAGTAAAAGACGTTATAGTGGCACAGTTAGGAATTGATCCTTCTGAAGTAAAACCAGAAGCATCTTATGTTGATGATTTAGGGGCAGATTCACTTGATACTGTAGAATTAGTTATGGCACTTGAAGAAGAATTTGGTATTGAAATACCAGATGAAGAAGCAGAAAAAATTAAAACCGTTGGAGAGACAATAGAGCATATAAAAGTTAAAATACAGCAAAATTAATTTATAAATAAGGAAATTAAAATGAATAGAAGAGTTGTTGTTACAGGAATGGGAGTTTTAACTCCTGTTGGTAATTCAGTTTATGAGATGTGGCAAAATTTGCTTTCTGGAAAAAGCGGAATAGGAAAAGTTACCCTTTTTGATGTATCCACCTATCCAACTAAAATTGCAGGTGAAATAAAAAATTTTAATCCAGAAGAAGTTCTGGGGAAAAAAGAAATAAAAAGAACGCCACGTTTTATTCAATATGCATTAAAAGCTTCAAAAGAAGCTTTAACACAATCAGGTTTAAATTTAGATACAATTGACAAAGAACGGGTGGCGGTTGTGGTTGGTTCGGGCATAGGAGGATTAAATATAATAGAAGAACAGCAAACTGTTTTATTACAAAAAGGTGTTAGCAGAATTTCACCTTTTTTAATACCTATGCTTATACCAAATATGGCAGGTGCGTATATTTCAATGCGATATGGTTTTAAAGGACCGAATTTTTGTATTGTTACTGCATGTGCAACAAGCACACATTCCATAGGAGAAGCGTATAAATTGATAAAGAGGGGCGATGCAGAAGTTGCAGTAACAGGAGGAGTGGAAGGTGCAATAACTCCTCTTGGACTCGCTGGTTTTTGTGCGGCAAGAAGTTTATCAGAAAGAAATGACGAACCAGAAAAAGCATCAAGACCATTTGATAAAAACAGGGATGGTTTTGTTATGGCTGATGGTGCTGGAATTTTAATTTTAGAAGAACTTGAATTTGCGAAAAAAAGAGGAGCAAAAATTTTAGCCGAAGTTTTCGGCTATGGAGCATCTGATGATGCTTTTCATATGACGGCACCACCAGAAAATGGGGAAGGTGGTGCTTTATGTATGAAAAATGCGTTAAAAGATGCTGGAATAAAACCAGAAGAAATAAATTATATAAATGCTCATGGAACATCAACTTTACTTAATGATCAGGCAGAAACAAGGGCGATAAAATCGGTTTTTGGAGAATATGCATATAAGATACCTATCAATTCAACCAAATCAATGACAGGGCATATGCTTGGCGGAACAGGTGCGGTTGAAGCAATAGTATGCATTTTATCCATTATGAATGGAGTTTTACATCCAACGATAAATTTAGAAACACCAGATCCAGAATGCGATTTAGATTATGTGCCCAATGTTAAAAGACAGCATAATGTAAAATACGCACTCACAAATTCTTTTGGGTTTGGTGGTCATAACGCTACTTTGATTTTTAAAAAATATGAATGATATTCTTATCTAATAAATTAGAAAATTTTTTAAAAGAAAAAAAATTATTAGAAAGGCCTGAAATTCAAACTGCATTTTCTCATAAATCATCAGGTGATAAAAATTACGAGAAGTTTGAATTTATAGGTGATGCTGTTTTAGGTCTTTGTATTATTAATTATATTTATAAAAATTTTCCAGATTATCTTACAGGCGATCTTTCAAAAATAAAAAGTTATCTGGTAAGTAAGGAAATATTATATAATATTGGTGTTGAAAATAGAGTTTATAAATATATTAAATATGGTAAAACATTAACAAAAGAAGATATAAAAAAAAATAAAAGAATAATAAGTGATGTTATAGAAGCATTGATAGGAGCAATATATCTAATTTTAGGATATGATGAATCTGAGAAGTTTATTTTATCAATATATAAGAAAATTTTAATTGATATTAAAAATAAAAAAGATTTTGAAGATTATAAATCAAAATTGCAGATGATGGTTAATAAAAATTTTAAAAATGTTTTACCGGAGTATAAACTGGTAAAAACAGCAGGTAAAGAGCATAAAAAAATATTTTTTATAGAAGTTTATATAAATAATAAGTTATATGGAAATGGACAGGGTGATACGATAAAATATGCTGAGCAAAATGCAGCAAAAATTGCAATAAAAAATTTATATAAGGAGGGCATAAAGTGAATTATTTTTTAACAGAAGAAGAACAAATGATAGTTGAAACAGCTAAAGAACTCGCAATTAAAAAGATAAAGCCAGTAAGAGAAAAATACGATGAAGAAGCGATTTTTCCATGGGATATAGTAAAAGAGATGGCAAACGCAGGACTTACTGGGCTTTATATACCCGAAGAATATGGTGGTATGGCTCATCCCAATGAAAAAGGTATAATAAAGCTTTGTTTAGCCGTTGAAGAGTTAAGTAAAGTATGTGGTGGAATATCCCTTGCAATGGCTGCAACGGCTTTAGGAACATTTCCTATATTACTTTCTGGAAATGAAGAACAAAAGAAAAAATATTTACCTAAAATATCATCTGGCGAATATCTTGCTGCATTTGCATTAACAGAATCAGATGCTGGTTCAGATGCCGGGAATATGAGAACAACAGCTGTGAAGAAAGGTAATAAATATATATTAAATGGAACCAAGCAATGGATTACCAATGGTGGCGAAGCCCAGGTATATAGCGTTATTGCAATTACAGATAAAGCAAAAGGAACACGCGGGGCAACAGCTTTTATAGTTGAAAAAGGAATGCCAGGTTTTAGTTTTGGTAAAAAAGAAAATAAAATGGGAATAAGGGCTTCTGCCACAAGGGAACTTGTTTTTCAGGACTGTGAAGTGCCAGAAGAAAATATTATAGGTAAAGAAGGGCACGGTTTTATTGTGGCGGTGAATACTTTAAATCATTCAAGACCTGGTGTTGCGGCACAGGCGCTTGGTATAGCAGCTGGTGCATTAGAAGAAGCACTTGCATATTCCAGACAGCGGGTCCAGTTCGGGAAAACAATATCATCTATACAGGCAGTTCAGCATATGCTAGCAAATATGGCAGTTGAAGTTGAAGCTGCCAGAGCTCTTTTATATTCGGTGGCGAGAACTATAGATTCTGGTGCAAAAGATTTTGCAAAAGAATCTGCGATGTGCAAGTATTTCGCTTCAGAAGTTGCAATGCGTGTTACTACAAATGCTGTTCAGGTGTTTGGTGGTTATGGTTATATGAAAGAATATCCTGTTGAAAAAATGATGCGAGATGCAAAAATTACACAAATATATGAAGGTACGAATCAGATACAATTAAATGAAATTGCTGCTAAATTGATAAAAGAACAGGTAAAACAAAAGGTTTGACAAAGACATTGAATTGTAAGTAGCAAATGCCAGATTATAAATGCAGGTTGTAAGTTTCCAGATGTTAATTGTTAGTTGTTGATTGCTTTTTAAAAATCTATTATTGGATGTTGAATTATAAAAGATGAAATTTTAAATACAAAAATATTGGCATATCAATAGTTCAGATATTGAAATTAACTTACAAAAGTTCATATATATTAGTAGAAAAACTCTTTAAGGCGCCATTTTTACAAATCCGAAAGAGGTAAGGAAAGAAAAAGTAATAGTTCAGCCACCAGAAGTAACCTGGAAAAGTTTGGCTATCAGTAAGTAAATATATGGCACTGTCATTCTCAGGAAACCGAAAGGAAAGTGCAGAAGAGAAAAAAAGGACATATGAGGCTTAAGGAATCAATCTGGCAGTTAAAAGCAGAAGAAAACAAGGCGAAAAGGCGATCGGGTATAAAAGCAAAATTGCTTTATCAGGTCCATTGAACGGTGGAATAGAAGACAGAGGGAATTATTCACCTGACTTTAAAATGGCAAAGATAAAAGTGGTTGCAAAGATATAAAATATATGTTTTAAAAATTTATATTTTGTTCAATGTTGCTTTTTCAGTAACTAAACCATTACGTGTCATAATCATTGATTACTTGTTTTTTAAAATTATTCTTGACACAAAAAAATATAGTAGTAAAATTTTAAAATTAATAAATAAAAATATATAAAAGAGGAGGATTTAAAATATGGCAAAAATAAAAAAGGCAAAAGGTAAAACAAAACCAGAAAAAAAAGCCGGAAAAAAATATATTTATTTTTTCGGCAAAGGCAAAGCTGATGGCAATGGAGAAATGCGAGCGCTTTTAGGGGGGAAAGGTGCTGGACTTGCTGAAATGACAAATGCAGGAATTCCGGTCCCGCCAGGTTTTACTATAACCACAGAAGTATGCAATATGTATTACGAAAATAATAAAAAAATACCAGATGCGGTTGATAAAGAGATGCTTGTTTATGTAAAAAAATTAGAAGAAGTAACAGGCAAAAAATTTGGAGACCTTAATAATCCATTATTGGTTTCTGTGCGTTCAGGGGCAAAATTTTCAATGCCTGGTATGATGGATACAATTTTAAATTTAGGAATAAATGATAAAGTTGTAGAAGGTCTTGCAAAACTTACCGGTAATGAAAGATTCGCTTATGATAGTTACAGAAGATTTATACAGATGTTTTCAGATGTCGCAGTTGGTATCTCCAAGCATTTCTTTGAAAGAAAGATTGATGAGTTAAAAGAAAAAAAAGGTGTAAAACATGATGTGGAACTTACTGCTGAAGATATGAAAACTCTTGTTAAACAATTTAAAGAAATTTATAAGAAAGAAAAAGGTGTTGATTTTCCGCAGGATCCCATTGAACAATTAAGAATAGCAAGAAACGCAGTTTTTAATTCGTGGATGAATGAAAGGGCAATAACATATAGGAAATTAAATGATATACCACATAATTTAGGAACAGCTGTTAATGTTCAGACAATGGTTTTTGGAAATATGGGAGATGATTCTGGAACCGGTGTTGGTTTTACCAGAAATCCGGCAACAGGAGAGAAAGTATTTTATGGCGAATACCTGACAAACGCACAGGGAGAAGATGTAGTTGCTGGTATAAGAACACCAAAACCAATTTCAGAACTTGAAAAAGAAATGCCAGAAGTTTTCAGGCAACTCAGAGAAATAACCAGCAGATTGGAAAAACATTACAGGGATGTTCAGGATTTTGAATTTACAATAGAAAAGAAAAAATTATTTATGTTACAGACAAGGTCGGGAAAAAGAACGGCAAAAGCAGCGGTAAGAATTGCTGTAGATATGGTTAAGGAAGGATTAATAACAGAAGAAGAAGCGATATTAAGAGTTGCGCCTAATACCCTTGACCAGTTGTTGCATCCGGTTTTTGATCCGAAAGTAAAACTTAATATAATTGCAAAAGGATTACCAGCATCGCCAGGCGCTTCTTCAGGCAGGGTTGTTTTTACAGCAGATGAAGCAGTTGAATGGGCAGAAAAAGGCGAAAAGGTTATTTTAGTCAGGTTAGAAACATGTCCTGATGATATACATGGGATGGATAAAGCAAAAGGTATTTTAACAGCACGTGGTGGTATGACATCACATGCAGCAGTTGTTGCAAGGGGTATGGGTAAATGCTGTGTTGCAGGATGTGAGGATTTAAAAATTGATGAAGATAATAAGCAATTTTTAGTAAAAGGTAAAGATATAGTAGTAAAAGAAGGTGATTGGATTTCTCTGGACGGTTCAACCGGTAATGTGATTTTAGGAAAAGTTCCGACTGTTGAACCTAAAATGGAAGGCGAATTTGGAATATTTATGAAATGGGTTGATAAAATGAGAAAATTAAAAGTAAGAGCAAATGCTGATATTCCAAGAGATGCAAAAGTAGCAAGGAATTTTGGAGCAGAAGGGATAGGGCTTTGTAGGACAGAACATATGTTTTTTGCCGAAGATAGATTGCCGCATATGCAGGCAATGATTCTTGCTCATGATGAAAAAGGAAGAAGAGATGCTCTTGACAAACTTTTACCAATGCAGAGAAGTGATTTTGAAGGATTATTTGCAACAATGGAAGGTTATTCAGTTACAATAAGATTACTTGACCCACCACTTCATGAATTTTTACCCAAAAGAGAAGAATTAATGTCTGAGATAGTTACGATGAAAGCAAATAATACAACTACAACCAATAATGAAATAATTAAAAAAGCACTTGAACTTGTTCCAGAAGGGAAAAATGACCTTGAAAAAGCGGAAAAATTACTTCATAGGGTAGAAGAGTTGCATGAATTTAATCCAATGCTTGGACATAGAGGTTGTCGCCTTGGTATTACTTATCCTGAAATTTCAGAAATGCAGGCAAGGGCTATTTTTGAAGCTGCGGCAAATCTTATAGAAAAAGGTAAAAAAATAGTTCCGGAAGTTATGGTTCCGCTTGTTGGATTTTTAAAGGAGTTTATTGATCAGAAGAAAATAATTGATGAAACAGCCAAAAAAGTAATGGAAGAGAAAGGCGTAAAAATTCAATATATGGTTGGAACAATGATAGAGATACCGAGGGCTGCAATAACAGCAGATGAAATTGCAAAAGAAGCAGAGTTTTTCTCATTTGGAACAAATGATTTAACCCAGACAACACTTGGTTTTTCACGGGATGATTCCGGGAAATTTACAAAAGTATATATAGATAAGGGCATATTTGAAAAGGATCCATTCCAGACTCTTGACCAGGAAGGTGTTGGTAAATTAGTTGATATAGCAGTTAAAGCAGGAAGGTCAACAAGACCCAAATTAAAGTTAGGAATATGTGGTGAACATGGTGGAGACCCTGCTTCTGTTGAATTCTGTCATAGAACTGGACTTGATTATGTTTCCTGCTCACCTTTCAGAGTTCCTATTGCAAGGCTTGCAGCTGCACAGGCAGCAGTAAAAGAAAAAATAGAAAAAAAAGGGAAAAAAACTAAAGAGAGAGATAAATAAAATATAAAAATTTTAAAAAGGACGGCAAATCATTGTTGCCGTCCTTTTTTATTGGAATAGCACTCAGAAAACCCCAAACTTTTGAGACAGTCTCTTTCGTCGACGTGTCCCTACTTTTATAATACATACGTAATAGTTCAGCCCGCAGGAGTCCATTTGTAAAAGTGTGGCTATTAGTAAGGAAACACCTGGTAGTGTCATTCTTAGAAAGCCAAAAGAGGAGGGTAGAGGGGAAAATAAAATATATGAGGCTTAAGGAAGCAATCTCGCAGTTGAAAAACGAAAGAAGGTAACATTAAAAGGCGATTGGAAGTAAAAGCAAGATTTCTTTGTCAGGCTCAATGAACGGTAGAATAGAAGATAAAGGGCATTATTCGCCTGACTTTAAAATAACAACAGAAAAAATTTATTGATCAATTTTATTCTTCCAGTGGCTAAACTATTACATACATACTTTTTTATCAGTATTTATAGAATTATTTTATAAGGCAAATAATATTACAAAAAATTTTAACAGCTGGAGTTTCCCCATTTTTTACATTGCAAATCCAGAAAACCCTTGATAAATAAAGGGAAAAACAAAAAAAGATTTAAAAAATGATTTTTTTCATGTATACTCAATTTTGATAAAAAAAAGGGAAAGAGTTTCCCGGGGGAAAGAGTTTTCCCCAAAAGGTGAAATCTCAATGAAAAATAATAACAAAATTCTTATAGAAACGAAAGAACGAATTGACAAATTTGCGATGAAAATAAGTGAAGGGATGAGCAGGCCGAGAAGGAAGTTTGTAAAACAGGTAATATATGGAATGCAGGCAGCAAGAGATGTTAAGTTGTCAGAAATAGCAAGAAGTCTTTGCGAAAAGATAAAGTTAATAAAAATATAGAGAATAGATTGGTGCATCAGATGAGAAAAGAATATTTGACGGGAGAAATAAATAGTGGTTTGATAAAGGAAGGGGCAAGACGAATCAGGGAAGATACGGTATTAGCAATAGACTTAAGCGATGTGCGTAAAGAATTTGGGAAGAAGATGGAGAATCTGGATTATGTATGGGACGGTTCAGAAGGAGAAGTAGGGAGAGGATATTGGGTATGCGAGGTGGTGGGGGCGGAAGTAAGTTGAGGTGTGTGGAATACAACTGAATATTGTTGTAATAAGAGGATTTGGGAAGA
>DYJU01000046.1:1972-14626 GCA_020722985.1 Candidatus Methylomirabilis sp. | reverse complement strand
AACTGGGAATAAGGATAGACATGGTGGATAGTTAAAAATGAAATTAATCTCGCTTTTATTCCCGATTACCTTCTCTCTTTATCTTCTTGCCGCTTTTCAACAATAAGATTGCTTCCTTAAGTTCCATATACCCTTATTTTTCTTCCTATACACATCTTTCGGCTTACTGAGAATTACACTGCCAGGTGTTTCCTTACTAATAGCCACACTTTTGAAAGTGGACTTCTTTTGTCTGAACTAATTACATAATTATTTTTTAGTTTAAAATATATAAAAATTACCTCATTTAAATATAAAATTAAGGATTGATTTTTTTATATCTATTGCCCTTTCTGGGCAAACTTCGTGACATACAAAACATCTTATGCATTTTTCATAATCACATTTTACACCCTTCCCTTTTTCATATGTTAATGCCCTAGCAGGACATATATTTACACATCTTAAACATCCTGTGCATTTTTCTTTTATAAATACTGGCTTATTAAGCCCAATATCCTTTGCAAATTTATATAAAAAATTAGGAATGCTTGATTTAATATCAGTTGCTGGTGGTTTTATTTTTTTAAAAACATTTTCTTTTTTTTCACCCTTTATCTCATACTCTATTTTTCCTTTTTTTAATATTAATTTTTTATAAATTACATTTGTCCATATCATGTCTAAATCAAGTCCTGTAATTTCTGCTGCTACTTCATCTACAGCAAATCCATCTGTGCCAATTAAAATTATTCCAGTTTTTACTGGACTGCCACCTGTTCCTGGTCCGTTTCCTTCAACACCATATATCCCATCTACAATATTAAGATCTGGTTCCCTTGAAAAATAAAGGTCAATAAGTATTTTTGCAAAAAGTTCTTTATCCCTGCCTGCTTTTAAATGAAATTCAGGTTTTCTCATGCCGGGTAAAATCCCAAACATATTTTTAATACATAATGTCAGATACATAAGTGTATGGGTTTTCAATTTAGGCAGATTAATAATTTTATCCACTTTTTTAATTATTGAATCAACTTTAAATTTTTTATAAACAAGTTTTGTCTTACTTTCTATTTCAATTTCTTCCCTGAATTCAACCAATTTTACTTTTTCTTCCTCTATTACTTTTAGCATTCCATTTTTATATGCTGCTGATTTAAAATTGTTTCCAGGGGCTGGACTATCTCCAACATAAATTTCATTTGTTTGCTTTTTTATTATTTTTATAACTGCCCTTAAAAATTCAGGATGAGTGTTTACTGCTGTTTCAGGCCTGGAAGAAGATAGGGAATTTACTTTAATTAAAACTTTTTCATCTTTGTTTATAAATTTTTCAATTCCTCCAAGCAATAAAAGTCCATCTTCTATTTCTTTTTGAATTTTTTCACTTATATAATCCTCACATTTTTTTACAACAATTGTTTTACGCATTATGTCTCGTCCTGAAATGCATCTTTTATTATTTCAATCTTTTGTATTTTAGAATTATCTATATAAACTCCTGCAACATCAAATCTTATAAACGAATTAAAAAGATTGTTTTTTAAGAGAAAATTTTTAGCCGCATTAATAATTCTTTTTTGTTTATAACCATCAACTGCTTCAAAAGGATTAATATTTGAATTTTTTTCTCTTGCCTTTACTTCAATAAATGTAATTGTATCTCCATCTTTTGCTATAATATCAATTTCTCCAAATTTTGTATAATAATTTTTTTTTATTATTTTATACTTTTTTTTCTTTAAAAAATTAATAACAGCATCTTCATAAAAATTTCCTATAGCTCTTTTATTTACCATTTCAAATATTTTTTGTTACTATTTTTTTTACTGGCTTATATGTTTTTCTATGTATTGAGCATAAACCATAATTATTTAATGCATTTATATGGTCTTTTGTTCCATACCCTTTATGTTTTGCAAATCCATATTCGGGATATATTTTATCAAAATATCGCATTAATCTGTCCCTGTGAACTTTTGCAAGTATTGAAGCAGCAGCAATTGATAAACTTTTTGCATCCCCATCTTTTATACATTTAATTTTATCCGTATTTACAACTGGTATATTTATTCCATCAACTAAAATAATATCAAATGGAACTTTTATTTTTTCTATTGCATTTTTCATAGCAAGTAAAGTTGCCTGTAATATATTTATCTCGTCTATCAATTGATGTGAAACTTCTGAAATTGAATAGGCTATACAATTAGCAGTTATTAAATCAAAAAGTTTTTCTCTTTTATTTTCTTTTATTTTTTTTGAATCCTGAATATCGCCATAAAGTTCTACTTTTGAAAAATCTAAAATAACTGCGGCAGCGACAACAGGTCCTGCCCATGGTCCCCTTCCAGCCTCATCAACTCCCACTATAGCATTACCGAATTTTTTATCAAAATTATAAAGAAAATTTTTACTATTCATACAAATTTTTAATGTTTTATTTTATCATCCATATCTAAATAATTTTCTAACAATTCTATCTCATCTTCAACAAATTCATCTTCAATAATTTGAGAAATATCCTTTGCTTTCAATTTTCCTTTTATCATTTCCATCTCAACTTTCTCTAAAATTATTTTTTCAATAAAATCATTTATTCCAATGTTATTTTTCTTACAATGTTTTTCCAGACTCTTGTAAATTTCATTTCTTAACTTTATTTTTAGAAACATTTTTAACTCCTTTACTTTTTGTAATAAAATTTTTTATTTTCTCTTCTTTTTCACCCCACAATTTTTCTATTGAATAAAATAAACGTGTATCCTTATCAAAAAGATGCACGAGAATTTCTCCAAAATCAATAACAACCCAATTTTTAAACTCTCCAGTATCTTTATAAAATATCTTATAATCCTGTTTTTCCATTTCTTCAGTAACATAACTATAAAGCGAACGAAGATGTGGTTCAGAAAGAGCTGTTGCAATGATAAAGTAATCCCATATATCAGAATTACTTTTAACATTAAAAATTTTTATATCCTGTGCTTTTTTATCAAATAAAACTTTGTAAATTTTAAGAACCTTTTTATTTATTGTCATTTTGCCGCTCCAAATTTAAATAATAATATTCCTATATTTTCCTTTTGCTCTGCATCGGGTGGCAATGAATCAAATTGAAGGTTTCTTGCCTGCGAAATAGCCATATTATCAAGTTCTGGATAACCTGATGTCCTTATAAGTTTTACATATTTAATAATACCATTGGGCAGGACTGAAATTTCAATTGCAAGTTCTGTTTCTTCTGGTAATTTTTCAGGAAACTTCCATTCAATTTTTCTATATTTGCGAGTTGCAAGATCACCCGAAATTGATGGCTGACCGCCTGCTACAACTTCACCACCTTCTTGTATTGTAAAATCTTCTACAACCTCTTCTTTTTCTTCTTCTGATAAACCTTTTAAATTTTCCCTTGAAATACCTATGTCTAACTTTGCTTTTTCTTTTTCTATTTTTTCAAGTAACCTCTTTGTATCAACAACTTCATTTTTAGATTTTATTGAACTTATTTTTTTCTTTTTTATTGTTTCTGCGATTTTCTGTTGCTTTTTTTCAATACCCAATGTTTTTTCTTCCTCTCCTTTTTGTCCCAAATATTCTTTTGCTTCTATTAAAGTTACATCTGTAATCAAAGCAACCCTTCTGGGTTCAGATTTAAATAGACCAAGTGACAAAATAAAAACAATTATTGTATGGAATATTAAAGAAAATAAAAAAGAAGTTATTTCTATTTTATCTGCCATAATTATCTTATCAATTCTTCTTTATTTTTTTCTGGAATAGTGCTTATAGCCAATTTTTCTGCCCCGGCATTTTTTGCGATGCCCATAATTTTTACCACTGTTCCATGAAAAGTTGATTTATCCGCTTCTATAATTACCTTTTTATCCTGTGATTTTAAAAGTAAATCTTTTAACTCATTTGATAAAACAGATTCATCTAAAATTTCTTTACCATTTAAATAGGTTTTTCCATCAGCAGATATGCCTATAATTATAAATTTTTCTAAATTTTCATCAGATGGCGTATTAGCAGATGGAAGATTAATTTTTATATTACCTTGCATAATAAAAGGAGTTGTAACCATGAAAATTATCAAAAGAACCAACATCACATCTGTTAATGGAGTAATATTAATTTCTGTTATTATTCTTTCTCTTTCCTTTTTTTTAAGCATCTTTTTTTAAACCTCATCTAAAATATCTATAAACTCAGATGCTGCATTTAATGTTTCTGTTTCAATGTTATCAATTGCTCTAACAAAAAAATTATAAGCAATAACCGCTGGCACAGCAACAAAAAGCCCTACAGCAGTTGCTATCAGTGCCTCAGCAATACCATTTGCAACAACAGAAGGTCCACCACCTGATGATAATGCTAAATCCTTAAAAGCCCTTATAATACCTAAAACAGTTCCGAATAAACCGATAAACGGCGATACATTGCCAATTGAACCCAAAACCCCTAAGTTTCTTTGCATTCTTTCTGATTCATAATTTAATGCTCTTTGCATTGCGTTTTCTATTTTTTCTTTTTCTTTACTTTCGCATCTTAATCCTTCTCTTATTACAGCACTTACAGGTCCCGGAGTTAATTGACATAAACTCAAAGCTCCTTCCCTATCTTTTTTCAGTAAAAGTTTTTTGATTTTATCCATAAATTCTCTTGTATCAATGCGTATTTTTGAAAACCTGATCGCTCTTTCTATAATTATCCACCAGGAAATTATTGATATCCCTAAAAGAACAATAACTGTTATACCACCTTTTAAAATCATCTGCCAGAAATTCAAATCAGAAAACATTTATAATTAACCTCCTTAAAATTTTATTAAAACTCCTATGCCTAAATTTATACCTTTTTCTTTGTAATAATATAGCAAATAATTAGTATTATTCAATAAATTATTTATGTAACCATATATTGAAAAGTTTGAATTTATAATTTTTGTTAAAGTTAAATTTATATTTAAATAAGGAGCAATTGTATCACTCAATGTCCCATACTTAATTGTTTCTCCAGAAGTTTCAATATTAAATTCCCAATCTGATAATTTTAGATTAAATAAAAATTCCAAAGAATTTTTGGGGAAATAAGTTACATTCCAATTTTTATCAATTATATCTTTAAATTCATAACGGATAATAATATTTACATTTTCAGTTTTAATATTTTCTATTTTTAATCCTGCAAACCAGTAGGTTAAATCTCTATTGTAAAAAGAAAATATATTAGTTTTTTCAAGTTCATTTATGAATATATAATCTTTAATGCTTTTATATCCATAATACAATTTATTATTTAAATTAAAAATATTTAAATTTATACCTGCTTCAATATTTGTGCTATCAAAAGAAGGTTTTAAATTTTCATTTGCAATTAAAAAAGGTCTATTTACTTTTTCAATATAATCTGGTATGGACATTTCAGGTTTGAATACACCATATAACGCTAAAGAAGGAATTATGTCATAATTTATACTAAAAAATGGGCTTACTCTAAAATAATTTTTATAAAAATTAAAGTTTTGTAATCTGGCACCACCATGAAAAACAATTTTATCAAAACAAAAAATCCCTTTTATTAATGCATCTATATTATAAACTTTTTCTATATTTTTGTTCAGCAGATAAATATCTGAAATAAAATATGAAATCTGTGATATAAATTTTACTTTGTTGTCATCTTTCAGTAAGAAATCTTTTGATAAATCAATATTATTTGTAAATCTGTTTTCCTTATATATATATTGCCCGTCTCCATCATTCTGTGCAAAATAGTTGTATTTTAATTTTAATGATAGTATATAATCTTTAATTTCTGCTGTAAAATCAACATCGCCACTTATGTCATCCAGCGCATATAAATTTTTAAAATAATTTTCCGGATATGGATTTTCAAATCTATCAAAATTTGTTTTAATTCCATAGATAGCATTTAAAAAGTCATATTTTGTTTTATAAAAAATAAAGATTTCAGTTTTATTTCGTGATGTTATTCGGTCATTTATATTTTCATTTTTATAATTATTATGCAATGCATCCAAAATAACATTTGAATTTTCATCAAGCATTTTCCCAAGGATACCTTCTATAAAAATGTTTTCATAAGACCCGAGAGAAAATTTTATCCTGCCAATAAAATCTCTATCTGCCTTCACTTCTTTTTTTAGTGGCATAACCGTTTCTTCTTTTATATATTGTTCTGGCAGATAAACTTTATCCTTTTCATATAATATATTTTTTACATTTTCAAGATCTTCCAAAAGCCTCATTTCTCTATTTAGCATTATTTTTGTATCTATCTGTCCTTTTATAACTATTTCCGGCACTTTAAAATCAAAACCTTCTCCCTTTTTTAAAGTAAGCGTATTACCTTCTTTATCAGTAACAAATTTCCCCTGTTCGTAATGTTTTTCCTCAATAATATCCGAAACTCCTTCATCATCTTTGCCGGGAAAAACAGGCAATATGAAAAATGTAAAAAGTATTGCATAAATTAAAAATTTTTTCATTCTATTTCCTTTTATTATTAATTTTTGTTGGTTCGCCTGCGGGATTTAAAATTTTTTGCTGTTCTTTTAAAAGTTCTATTTTTTTCTTTGCATAATCAACATATTTTTTTTCTTTTGTGACATTTAAAATCTTCTTATATGTTGATATTGCTTTTTTTAAGTTGCCTTTAGATTCATAAATTTTACCCGCGGCATCTAAAGCTGGTATTACCCATACCTGTTCATTTTTAAAATTTTTATAAAGATTTAAATATTCTTCTGCTGCTTTATTAAGATCGCCTTTTAATTGATAAGAATCTCCTATCCAGAACTGTGCTTCTGCTGATTTCCCCATATTCATTGCTACCACTTTTTTGAAATATTTAACTGCTTCGTCATAATTTTTTTCATCCTGATAAATATAGCCCGAGTTCATAAGCGCGCGTTCAATAAGTTTTAAATTTTTTCCTTTTTCAATAAGTTTACTATACCAGTTTTTCGCTTCTTCAACATTTCCCAATCTTTTATATGCCATTGCAATATTAAAATACGCATCATCTATATATTTTGAATCACCATATTTTTCTATAATAATTTTAAAATTTTCAATAGCAGCGTTATATTCTCTTAGTTTATAATAAGCGGTTCCGAGTTTAAATACCGCCTTATCATAAAAATTAGTATCTGGATATTTTTTAAGTAATTCTTTTAAAACTCCTGCTGCCTCATAAAATTTTGATAAATTATAATATGAAATACCGAGCCAGTAATATGCATTTGCACATAAATTATTTTCAGGATATTTTTCAATAAACTCTGAGAATTCTTTTATGGCGGTTTCATATTTAGCAACATTATAATAATGCTCTGCGATTCTATATTTTATTTCTGGCGCAAAATTACTCCTCTTATATTTTTCTACAAATTCTTTTGAAAGTTCAATGGCTTTATCATACTGTCCCATCTGATAATAACTCCATTGAACACCATATAATGCATCTGGAACCGCATAGTGATCAGGGTATCTTTCAACCAAATTTTTATATTGCAAAATTGCTTTTTCATATTGCCCTGAATTATAATAACAATCGCCTGTTTTCAATAGCGCTTCCTGGTAATAATGCGTTTCTTTAAAATCCTTTATTATTCTTTCAAAAGTATCAATTGCTTGTTGAAACTGGTTCATTCTAAAATAAGACCAGCCAATTCTAAATATACTTTCTGCTTTTTTTACCCTATCCTTTACCTTTATTTCATATTCTTTCCATAACCTTATTGCATTATCAAACTCTTCTTTTCTATAATAACAGAGTGCTGAATAAAAAATGGATTCGCTTTTTATTTCTTCATCTACATCCGATTCTTTTAAAATATCCTGATATATATACAAAGCATCGTTAAATTTATAATCACAATAAAACATATTAGCAATCATAAATTTCGAACGTGTTTTTAAATCTTTTGAAAAAGCTATTTGCTTTGCATATTCAAACATTTTTTTTGCTTCATTATAATTTTCTCTTTTATAAAAAATCCAACCTCTTGCATAATATGCTTCTGCGGCAATATCAGGGTAATCTTTTTTTTCTTTAATTATTTCGTTATAAATATTCCCGGCCTCTTCTAACATATTTAACTCATAATAGTTATCTGCAATTTTTAATTTTGTTTTTAATTTTAATTCATACGAAAAATCAGATTTAAGTAATTCATTATAAATATCTATTGCTTTTTTATATTCTCCTTCTTTTGATAAACACCATGCAATCAAATGTTGGGCAATGTATTGTTCAGAAGGAAATTTAATTTTTATTTCTTCATAAATCTGTCTTGCGGCTATATATCTCTGCATTTTAATATTTATTTCCCCGAGCATATAATACGCTGCCTTTTTTAAATCCTCAATTTCATATTTTTCAATTATATTCTGAAACATATACAAACTTTCAGAATAATCAGAATTTTTATAATGATAATAAGCCAGGGCATATTCAGAAAATGCAGAAGGAACAGTGTTTGGATTTTCTGTTAAAACTCTTTTATATTGTTGAATTGCTTTTTCAGTTTCATTTAACGCTTCAAAGCATAAACCTTTTTTATATTTTGCCCATATTCCCAAAATATCATCAGATAAATTTGAAAGAATCTCATCATATATCTGTAAGGACCTGTTATAATCCTTTATCATATAATAATTCCATGCCAGATAATATTTTAGTATATTTTTTACTTTTATATCGTCTTCAATCTTTAATAATTCATTTATTAATAAAATTGCTTTGTTATACTCTTCCATCGCATAATAAACGTTGGCTTCCCTGAAATATACATAATTTAAAATCTTACTGTCAGGAAATTCTTTTTTTATTTTATTAAAATAAGATATACTCTTTTCTGCAAATTCTTTTTTATCTTTTTTTTCTGCATTAAAAATTTTTTCATAATAAATTCTCCCTAAAAGATAATAAACATAATCTAAATATTTATAATTGCTCTGCTGTTCTATTTTATTTAAAGTATTTAGCGCCTCTTCATAATCATTCAAAATGAATAAATTTTCTGCTTTTAAAAGATATGCATCATTTATAAATTTACTATTTTTAAATTGCGTTATAATAAAATCAGTATATTTTACACTTTCATCATAATTTTTTAACTTAAAATAACACGCTGCAATTTTAAAATAAATTTCTTCTTTATATTTTATTTTTGTGTCTGGATATTGTTCTAAAATTGAAAGGTATGAATTAACAGAATTTTTGTATTTTTCTAAATAATATTTATTTTCTGCGTTAAAAAAAATGGCATCATTGCTGAATAAAAATTCTTTTTTCCCTGATAAATATTTTTCTAATAATGTTTCTGAAAATTTAAAATTATTATCTTTATAAAATTCTTTCCCCGCATTATAAATTCTTTCTAAACTACTATAATTTTCCTTATAAAAGGCAAATATTGATAAACATTGAAAAAAAATTATTATAAAAAATATAAATAAAAAATTTTTTTTCATATTACAAAAAAAAAGCCCCTATCTTTTTTATAAAAGACAGGGGCATTTTAAAATATCTTTTCAATATTTTATAGGTAATTTTTTACGCGGTGTTGAATGTGGTTCATAGGGTGGAGTTTCTTTTGCCTTTTGAACTGCATCTTCTATCTCATCCTGCGAATAATCATTTTTTATTTTAAAATTTTGTCTTGGATAAATTAAATCTGGATCTTCTATTATTGCTTTATTTGCTTTATAAATTAATGGCCATTTAAAACTATCAGCATATATATTTTTCTTTCCAGAAATTCTCCATAAACTATCCCCTTTAACAACTTTATATTTGGCAGCAGAAGGTTTTGGGGCTTCTTCTTTCTCTTCTACTGGCGGTGGCGGTGCACTCTCTTCTGCAAATTCTTCTGCTGGTGGTGGCGGTAATTCAGACGCACTTTCTTCTGCTGGTGGTGGCGGTAGTTCAGATGCACTTTCTTCTGCTGGTGGTGGCGGTAGTTCAGATGCACTTTCTTCTGCTGGTGGTGGCGGTAATTCAGATGCACTTTCTTCTGCTGGTGGTGGCGGTAATTCAGATGCACTTTCTTCTGCTGGTGGTGGCGGTAATTCGCCTAAATCAGCAGATGGTTCTCCGAAAGATTCATCTGCATCTGGCGGTGGCGGTAAAGCAAAATCGTCCTGCGCCCAAATTATAATCACATTTAATGCACATAAAAAAACTACCAGAGATAAAAACCATAATATTTTTCTGAACATTTAAACCTCCTTTTTAAGAATTTTTATTTTAAAATTTAAAACATGATTTTTAATAATAAAACTCTGGAGCGGGAAACGGGACTTGAACCCGCGACTTTCTCCTTGGCAAGGAGACGCTCTACCACTGAGCTATTCCCGCTTTTTAAATAACGATATAAATTATAATAACTTTATAAAATAATGTCAATTTAAAAATTAATAAGATTAATGCATATCTTTTTCGCAAATCCCATTACTTTTAATTAAAAACATTATTAAAATTATGCAATTATTAATTTAATCTTTCTTTTTAAATATATTTTTTATTTTTTCTTTTAAAGGTATTTTTTCTCTTATTTTTTTTAAAATATACTCAATGTTTTCTTCAGCCGCGATTTCTCCTTTTTTTATTATTTCAAACTTTTTAGTTAAATCAAAAGGATTATAATTACTGATATCCGGTGTTATTATTACTAAATTTCCAAAATATTTTTCAAAATTTTCAAGGGCAGTATTTTTCTGAATCATAATCTGTAAACTTTTCCATAATATATTGAATATATCAACATGTTTTATTTGCAAACCAAATGCTTTAGTTGTAACATCTATAGCAATTACAAAATCTACTCCCATTTCAAAAGTAGTTTTTACTGGCAAATGATTTATAAGTCCGCCATCTACATAAATATGTTGCCCATCTTTATAAGGAGTAAAAATACCTGGTAAACTACAACTTGCACGGATGGCTTTACTTATTGATCCTTTATCAAAAACCTTTTCTTTATTTTCACAAAGATCTGTTGCAATAGCCGCAAATTTAATTTTTGTTTCTTCTATATTTTTTATTTTTATATTTTTTCCTATAAATTCAATTAAACCATCAATTGATATTAAACCTTCTTTTGGTAAAGTAAATTTTAAAATTTTGTCCCAGCTTAATTTAATTGCCATATTTTCAATTTCGCTAATAGAAAGCCCGCTGGCAAGCAATCCACCTATTAAACTGCCAACACTTGTGCCTACTATAACATCAGGTTTTATATTATTTTTTTCTAAAACTTTCAAAACGCCAATATGTGCAAAACCATAGCCAACTCCTCCACTTAAGGCATACCCTATCTTCATTATCTTTCTCCGAAAAAAAATTTATTTTTTTAAACCCAAATCTGAAACAACATTATCAATAATTTCTATATTGACTTTGGGTTTCTTCATAAGATACGCTTCTAAAAGCGCATTATCACAAATTGTATTTATCAATCTCGGTGTTCCACCTGAATATTTAAAAATAGCATCCAGCGCCATTTCAGAAAAAATTTCTCCTTCTCCGCCTGCTACTTTTAACCTGTGATTAATATAATTTATTGTGGATTGTCTATCTAACTTTTTTAATTTAAATTTAATTGCAATTCGCTGTTCTAAAGGTGGATCTAATTTAATATTTTCTTCAAGTTCTGGCATTCCAATTAAAACCATGGTTAATAATTTCTGTCCCGGAACTTCTAAATTTAAAAGCCCTCTGAATTCCTCAAAAATTTCTTTTGTTTTTAACATATTTGCTTCATCAATAAGAACTATTGCCTTTTTCCGCTGCTCATATAATTGCATTAATCTTTCATAAAATTGCGGTAATAACTTTTGTTTTTCATCTTCCGGATTCTCAATGCCTATCTGAACTGCTATTCTTTTTAATAACCAGGATGCCGTTATCTCTGAATGTACCATAACAAGTAATGATTCAACATATTGTTCATCGCCTTCTAATTTTTCCAAAACTTTTCTTGCAAGGAGTGTCTTTCCCGTTCCAATATCACCAAGCATTACGACAAGCCCTTTCATTGTTTCTGCAGCATGCAAAATCCGCATCATAGCTTCTTTGTGCTGTTCGCTATCATAATAAAACCTTGAATCCGGAGCATTAGAAAATGGTTGTTCCTGTAGATTAAAATATTGCTCGTAACTCATAATTCACCTTATAATCCTATTTGGAAAATTTATGACATTAAAATTATTATATGTATGAAACTTTTCCCATTGTTTTCTTTTTATCTTTATCAGTTTCTTCTTTTCCATCACCCTTTAACTTTTTTAATTCATCTAATTTCTTTTTTGCTTCTAAATTATCGGCATCTTCTATTATTATTTTATTTAATATTTTTTCCGCTTCATAGAATAGCCCCTGTTTTATAAATATTTCTGCGGATATTACTGTAGAAAAAATTGCGCTGGTGTCTTTTTCTTCTATTTTTTCTACCTTCTGTTTTTTCTTTTCTTCCTCTTCTTTCTTTCTTTTTTCTTCTTCTTGTTTCTTTTTCTTTTCTTCCTCTTCTTTTTTTCTCTTTTCTTTCTCTTCTTTATTTCTTCTTTCTTCCTCTTCTTTCTTTCTTTTTTCTTCCTCTTCTTTCTTTCTTTTTTCTTCCTCTTCTTTCTTTCTTTTTTCTTC
>DYJU01000046.1:0-1872 GCA_020722985.1 Candidatus Methylomirabilis sp. | reverse complement strand
CTCTTCCTTCTTTCTCTTTTCTTCCTCTTGTTTTTTCTTTTCCAATGAATCTATTGAGGAAACTCCTGCATACTGAGAATAAACTTTGTTAAGTTTTGATTTTATTGTTTCATTTGATGGCTCTAAAGTTAATGCTTTCTGATACATTTCTATTGCTTGTTCAAAATCACCAGTTTTTATAAAAGCCTCTGCCATTGCAAGCAAAGCAGGGACATCTTCTTTTGTTTCTTGTTGCGGCGCAACAGATGCTACCCTTATTGTATCTTTTGTTTCAACCGGTTCTTCTATAATTATTTTATCAGACAGGTCAGGCAATTTGAATTCTTCTGTTTTAATTGTTTCCGGTTTTATCCTTTCCTGTTTTTTAGATTCAAAAATATTTTCTTTAATTGGCGGTAATTCTTCAATTTTAACTTCCTGTTGTTTTATCTTTGTATCTTTTTTTAAATCGGTATCAATCTTTTCTTTTACCGGTTCTGTTTTTGATTCTAAAGAAAGTTTTTTTGCTCTTTCAACAATTGCCGAATGAGCAGGGTCTAATATTTCTGCTTTCTTTAAAAATTCGAGTTCCTTGCTTTCCATTTTTTCTTTTTTATAAATTTCTGATATTTTTATATAAATATTTGCTGCCTGCTTCTTTTTATTTTGCATTTCTAAAACTTCTGCTAATTTTTGTAAAATTTCAATATTTTCGGGTTCTTTACTTAAAATTTTATTTAAAATATCCTCTGCTTTTTCAAATTCTTTCTTTTTTGAATAAATATTTACTGCAACTAAAAATTTCGCATAAGCTTCTCTGGTTAATCCTTTCTGTAAATAAGTATCACCTAAAATTTCATAAGCTTCGGTATTTTCTTCTTCTAACTTAATGACCTTTGTTAAAAGGGTGATAGTCTGATCAATCAGGCCTTTTTCTTTATTTATTTTCGCGGATAAAAGCAATCCTTCAACGTGATTTGCCTTAAATTTTAATAACATATCTATTTCTTTCTTTGCTTCATCAAAATCCTTTTTTATAAAAAGTGCTGCGCCTTTAAAAAAATGAGCTTCTATACTTTTAGTTTCAATTGCTTTCTGAGAATAATATTCAACTTTTTCAATATTTTTCTTTCCCCAGTAGTATTCACACAAAAAAATATATTCACGTTTAGCATCTGAATCATACCCTTCTCTTTCATAAACTTCTGCAATTTTCTCTCTTATTTCTATGTTATCCGGCTGGAATTCAACAATTTTCTGGTAAATTGGTAATGCCTTTTTATAAATTCTATTTTTATGATATATTTCTGCAACTTTATATAAATATTTCAAAGATTCTTCTTTCATTCCTTTTTCAGCATAGAGTTCGCCTATTTTTTGATATGTATCAAAACTATCCGGATTTATCTGCAAAATTTCTTTATATACTTCTATTGCTTTATCAATCTCACCATTTTCTATTAATTTTTCAGCATCTGTATTTTTCTTTATTAATATCTGTCTTTTTTTGTCATTTTCAGGTAATTTGTTTGAATCCAATTTTGCTATTTTCTTATAAATAATTGTTGCTTTATCAGAAAGTCCCTGTTTTAGATACGCTTCAGCAGTTAAAATATATGATTGATATGCAAGGGCATCCTCCCCCTTTTTAGCATATACATCCCCTAACATATTATGTATATTATAATCAGTTGGATCAAGCGTTATTAATTTTTTATATTCAACTATTGCCTTATCCCATTTGCCTTCCTGGGTATAAATCATTGCCATTTTCATTATATCTTTTTTATTTTCAGCCATAGTTCAAATACCTTTCAAAATATTTACATTATAAAAATTATTGTAACAGTTTAGCCACTGGTAGAATAAAATTAGTCTATAAATAAATTTTTG
>DYJU01000045.1 GCA_020722985.1 Candidatus Methylomirabilis sp. | reverse complement strand
TTTAAATTTACAAAAAAAATAAGTAAATGTCAAGGATTTTTTTTGTTAGGTGTGGAAATAAGGATGGACAAGGTGGACAGTTAAAAAAGTTAAGGTATAGACGCCCATCCATGAGCGTTTTTCTAAAAAATACACGGACGGATAACTAATCCTGCTTTTATTTCGTATTGTTCTCTTCCGCTTTCAACTGCGAGATTGCTTCGTCAGGCTCGTCCGCCCCTTTATTTTTCTTTTTCCCTCTCCCCTTGGGGAGAGTGAAAGGGTGAGGGGGTATTGCACGCGTTAAGTATCTTTTCCAGCACGCCCTCTTTATTATTTCCTGCCGTATACCAACCGCAACAACAAAACTCCCTCATCCTATCCTTCTCCCTTCTGGGGGAGAAGGAACTTCCTTAGGTAATAGTATCACCGATTGCCTTCTCTACTTGTCTGCTTCCGTTTTTAACAACCAATTTGCTTCGTCGCTTCGTTTCTCACAATGAGCACTACGCTTTGTCATTGCGAAGTCAGGCGAACGTTAACCTTTGCCTTCTACTGCCACGCTAAATGAGTCTGACAAAGTAATCTTGATTTTATCACCGCTTACTTTCTCGCCTTGTCTGCTTTTCGTTTTTCAACTGCGAGATTGCTTCATTCGGCTCATATACCCTTATTTCCCATTTTACATTCCTCTTTCGGCTTCCTAAGTATGCCACATTCAAAAGTCTTTTACCAATATCTAATTTTTACCTAATCCCATCGTTTTTAATAAACCAGATAAGTTGGCGGAGGGCGCAGGATTCGAACCCGCATGGGCGTTAAAGCCCATCTGATTTCAAGTCAGACGCCTTACCAGTTAGGACTAGCCCTCCGCTATAAAAATTACTCATCCCAGCCAGCTAAAATTCCAATTGCTATTAATATATAACCACCAATTATGAGTATGGGTGCTGCTATACCCTGCCAGTTTGAAGCATCTGCATTTACTTTAGATAATGTATAATAACCCAAAATCAAAACTAATAGCGCTATTCCTATAATATATATCCCTGTTTTATTTTTCTTTGCAGGTGTCTGTACTTTTTCTTTGTTGTCCATAAATTTCCTCCATTAAATTTTATATGACTATACTATTTTTTTACTATTTTGTCAATTCCACCCATATATGGTCTTAAAACATCCGGCACTATAACTTCCGTGTTTTCTGTTTGATAATTTTCTAAAACAGCAGGTAATAATCTGGAAGTTGCAAGACCAGAACCATTTAAAGTATGAACAAAATATGATTTCCCATCTTTTGCCCTGTATTTTATTCGGGCTCTTCTTGCCTGAAAATCTGTGCAATTGCTGCAGGATGAAGTTTCCCAGTAACGTTCTGTTCCTGAATGCCACACTTCTATATCATAAGTTTTTGCTGACGCAAAACTCATATCACCTGTGCACAGCAATAAAATACGGTATGGTAATTTTAATTTCTGTAAAATTACCTCTGCATCGTTTAATAATTTTTCTAACTCATCAAAAGAACTATCAAATGTTGTAAATTTAACCAATTCAACTTTATTAAATTGATGCAACCTTACTATTCCTTTCATATCTTTACCATAAGATCCCGCCTCTTTTCTAAAGCAAGGAGTATATGCTGTATATTTCAATGGCAAATCTTTTTCTTTTAAAATTTCGTCCTTATGAATATTAACAAGTGGTACCTCACTCGTTGGAATTAAAAAATAATCCGGATCGGTTACTTTAAACATATCATCTTCTAATTTAGGCAATTGTCCTGTTCCAGTCATTGTATCTCTATTTACTAAGATTGGGGGAATTATTTCTGTGTATCCATGTTCTTTTGTTTGAACATCAAGCATAAAATTAATCAAAGCACGTTCTAAAAGTGCACCTGCTCCTTTATATAAAGTAAATCTTGCACCTGTTATTTTTGCTGCTCTTTTATCATCTAAAATATCAAGGTGTTCTGCTATTTCCCAGTGCGGTTTTGGTTTAAAATTAAATACTGGTTTTTCTCCCCAATGTTTTATTTCCACATTTGAACTTTCATCTTTTCCATATGGAACACTTTCATTAGGTATATTCGGAATCCAGAGGATTTTTTTATTAAATTCTTCTTCAATAACTGCTATTTCGTTATCTAACTTTTTTATTTTGTCTGAAACTTCTTTCATTGCTTTTATCTTATCTTCTGTATCCTTACCTTCTTTTTTTAATTTAGCAATTTCCGATGATGTTTTATTAACTTCAGCTTTTAATTTTTCAACTTCCTTTAATTTTTCTCTTCTTTTTTCATCAATTTCATCAATTTCATCTATAAGTTCAGGATTTACACCTTTTTTTGCAATTTCACTTTTAACAAATTCTTTTTTATCTCTTATGAGTTTAATATCAAGCATCTTTGCTCCTTTAAAAAATATTTTTGATTTTATGATATATCAAAAAATAAATAAGTTCAACAATAAATATTTTTTAATTCAAAAAAATATTTTAAATAAAAAATGTTTGATTTTATTTGCTATTATTATATAATCATTATCATCTTAAATTTTATGGAAAGGTGGCCGAGTGGCTGAAGGCAGCTGCCTGCTAAGCAGTTGGCCTGGGTAACCGGGCCCGCGGGTTCGAATCCCGCCCTTTCCGCCATAATTTTACTTCAGGAGTAATGCTTATGTTTGTTTTTGGTCCTGTAGCATCCAGACGTTTGGGGCTTTCTCTCGGTATTGATTTAATTGGCAAAACAAAAATTTGCAATTTAAATTGTATTTATTGTGAATTATTTAAAACCAAAAAACCATCAATAAAAAGAGAAATTTTTGTTAAAACTGAAAAAGTAATTTCAGAATTAAAAAATTTTTTATCCAAAAATCAAGAAATTGATTTTATAACAATATCAGGTAATGGCGAACCCACCCTCGCTTTAAATTTAGGTAAAATTATTAATAAAATAAAAAAAATTACCAGTATTAAAGTTGCAGTTTTAACAAATGGAATACTTTTATCTGATAAAAAAGTAAGAAACGAACTTAAAAATGCTGATGTTGTTTTACCATCTTTAGATGCAGGCACAAAAGAAACTTTTTTAAAAATCAATAGAGCCCATCCCAAAATAAATTTTGATAAATTCATAAATGGCCTTATTAAATTTTCAAAAAAATATAAAGAAAAAATCTGGCTTGAGGTAATGTATGTAAAAAATATAAATGACAATGAAAAAGAAACTTACGCAATAAAAAAAATTATTGATAAAATGAAAAACATTGAAAAAATTCAACTAAATACTGTTGTTCGTGCTGGCGCTGAAAAATATGCAAAACCAGTAAGTTTAGTTAAATTAAAAAAATTAAAAAAAATTTTAGGCCCAAAAGCAGAAATCATTGCAAATTTCAAAGGAAAAAAAATAACCCAAATAAATGATCTTAAAAAACAAATATTAAGTATTGTAAGATTGCGTCCGGTGACTTTAAATGAATTAAAAAAAGAAATAAAAGTAAACATAATAATTATAAAGAAAAATTTAACTGAACTTTTGCGTGATAAAAAAATTTATAAAATCTCACATAATAAAGAAATATTTTTTAAAGCAAAATGAATACATATCCCGAATGTCTTTCATGTCTTTTAAAACAAACAATCCAGACAGTTAAATTTGCAAAAGCAAAAAAAGTCACACAGAAAAAAATTATAAAAGAAATTGAAAAAAAATTTTTACCTTTTGTTAACTTAAAACTGTCTCCACCTGAGATAAGTAGAAATATGCATATAAAAATTAAAGAATTATTAAAAAACGATGATCCTTATAAAAATGTAAAAACAAAATACAACAAAATCGCTCTATCTTTATATCCATCTCTGAAAAGCAAAATAAAAAAATCAAATAATAAATTTTTAACAGCAGTAAAAATAGCAATTGCCGGCAATGTAATTGATTTTGGCGTTCAACTTGCATTTGATATAAAAAAAGATGTTGACGATATTTTAAATAAAAAATTTGCTATTTTTGATTTTGAAAAATTTAAAAATAAATTAAAAAAAGTAAAAGATATACTTTACCTGGCAGACAATACTGGCGAAATCATATTTGATAAAATTTTTATTGAATATCTTATAAAAACCTATAAATCTAATATAATCTATGCAGTAAAAGAAAAACCCATATTAAATGATGCCACTATAAAAGATGCAAAATGGGCAGAGATTGATAAATTCGCTCAAATAATGTCCTGCGGAGCTGACTCTCCCGGGACCGTTCTTAAATATTGCAATAAAGAATTTTTAAAAATTTTTAAAAATTCAAAACTCATAATAAGTAAAGGTCAGGGAAACTTTGAAGCACTTGACAGGATAAAAAAACCAATTTTTTTCCTATTTAAAATAAAATGTGACTTAGTTGCTAATTATTTAAAATTACCTATAGGGAGTATTATTTTAAAAAGCAATTTATAAATTATTTGTAACAGTTTAGCCACTGGCAGAATAAAATTGGCTCATAAATAAATTTTTGTTTTGTCGTTTTAAAGTCAGGCGAATGATGCCCTTTGTCTTCTATTCTACCGTTTATTGAGCCTGACAAAGCAATCTTGCTTTTATTATTGATCGCCTTTTCTCGCCTTGTTTTCTTACGCTTTTAACTACCAGATTGCTTCCTTAAGACTCATATACCCTTATTTTCCCTTCTTAACTTTTCTTTCGGCTTCATGGTAATGACAACGACAAGTATTTACTTACCAGCATCTACACTTTTCCAAGTTCACTTCTGGTAGCTGAACTATTACAATTATTTTTTACTCTTTTCCCATAATTTCAATATTGCTTTTTCATTTAATTCCGAGTTCAATTTATTTTCTATTTTTTTGAATCTTTTTATAAATTTATTATTTGTCAGATGAAGCGCATTTTCTGGATCTATACCATTATAGTATGCGAGAGCAGCTATTGCAAATAAAAGGTCTCCTATTTCTTCTTTTAATTCTTTTTGTCTTTTTTTATTCAAAGCATCTATCACTTCTGATAATTCTTCTTTTATTTTGTTTATAATACTCTTTTCTTTATGCCAATAAAAACCAGTGCTTCTTGCTTTACTTATTAATCTTCTTGCTCTCAATAATGAAGGTAAAGCAGAGGGGACACCGTCAAGTATGGATGTCCGTTTTTTTTCAATTTTTTTCTCTTTTTCCCAGAATGCCCGAACATGCCAATCTTTTTTAAGTCCTTTTTTATCTGCAAAAACATGCGGATGTCTCTTTATCAATTTCTCATTCAAATTTTTTAATACATCATATATGTCAAATTTCCCTTTTTCTTTTGCTATCTGAGAATGAAAAATAACCTGTAATAAGAGGTCACCTAATTCTTCTATTATTTCTTCTTTTTTATTTTTATTAAATGCATCTATAAGTTCATATGCCTCTTCAAGTAAATAAGGAAGTATTGTCTTATGTGTCTGCTTTTTATCCCATGGACACCCGTTTTCACCACGCAAAATTTCCATTAATTTTATCAATTTGTTAAATTCTTTTAACTTACTGTGCATTTTCTTTTCTCCTTAAAAACAACAAAATAAATAAAAATAAAATACAAAATATCATGGTTGTTTTAATTCCCAAAACAGGGACAAAAAATATTGAAATTAAAAATGCCCCTGTTGCACCACCTAAAAGGTCAACACCATATAAAAAAGATGCATTTGTCTTAACAACAATAATTGCATAAGATGAGCCAATAAAAAATCCTGCTGAAAATAAAGATAATAAAATCAAAATAGAATTTATATCTTTTATAATCAATAAAAAAATTAAATTTATAATTAAAATAAAAATAAATGTTACAACAGGGTCTTTTTTGCTTATGTAAACAAAAAAGCAACCCACCACGATTCCTGCCATAAAAATCGCAAAGAGTAACCCTATCATCTGGTAAATATATCCCCAGATACTTTGAAATAAAAAAATTAAAATCATTTGAAAATTTATACCAATAAAACTTATTAAAAACATATTTAAGTAAAGTTTAAAATTATTTTTTAACTCTTCTGGTTTTATAATAAAGAAAAATAAGCCAGAAAGAAAAAACAAAATCCCTGTAATTTTAAGTATATTAAAATTATTTTTAAAATAAAACAAATCTGATAAAACCCCATAAAAACATACCACAGGCGAAAAAATGGTATTTATTCTGGCATTTGATTCCTTTAAAAGTTTGTTAATATTATCCTGTCTCTTTTTATCAAGAATTTTTTCTAAATATCTTTTATTAAAAATAGGGATTTTTACTTTTTCTTTTTCCAACTTATTTAAAACTTTTTCAGGCGTTATATATATTTTTTTTTCTCCACATATAAAATAAAGTGAATCACCATGAATTAAAAAAATTTCTTTAAATACTAATTTAACTGTTTTATATATAGAACTTAATTTTAAAAGAATTTTTTTATCTATATAATTTTCACCTGCATTTAAAGAAAAAAATAAAATCCCTTTTTCATTTAAATAGTCTTTTAATATCTCAAGAAATTCTTTTGAAAAATATCTTGCAGAAAAAAGTGTTCCTTCAAAACCTATATTTAATGCAATAACATCAAATCTTTCATTTATTTTGTTATTTTTTAAAAAATAAATAGCATCTCCATAATAAAATTCAACCTTTTCTTTGCCTGATTTAATATCGTCTATAAAAAATTTTTTTAGTATCTTTGCTTCTTCGTTATCATTTTCTATGTAATATATTTTATCAATTGAATTAAATTTTAAAAATTCTTCTATTAAACCTGTATAACCGCCATTTATAATCAAAATTTTTTTAATTTTTTCTCCTGCAGAAACTGCCCATCCACTTAATTCTTTATTTTTTTCATCTGGTTTTGAATATTGTATAATTCCATTTGAATAAATATTATATATATTGTTTTTCTTTGTAATTGTAATTTTAGCAGTTCTCAATTCTTTATTAAAAAGAATAGTTTGCTTTGCAAAATTAAAATCTAAGCTTTTTTTATCTATCCTGTTTATAAAATTTGTGATAAGGGGTAAGAGATAAATAATTAAAATAAGAGTTAAAATTAATTGTATTTTATTGTTTTCCTGTCTTTTATCATAAAAAATAATATAAATAATCCCTAAATTTATTACACCAATCCAGTAAATCAGTATTAAATTGGGAGTATTACCAGCCAAAAAAAATGTATAAATTATTCCTATAAAAATTGCTCCCAATGATTCAAACAAATAAAATAAAGAAGCATGTTCATTAAGACTATTCTTTTTTAAAAATTCCATTAAAAAAGAAAAATTTATGGTTAATATAAAATTCACAGGAAAAAATACAATTAAAGTTATAATAACAGCATCCCATATATTTATTAAAACCTCTGCGGGCATTCCTAAAAATGCTTTTATAACACGTATAAATAAAATTAAAATAATCACAACTATTATTGATAATAAAGGTAAAAAAATTATTAAATAAAAAATCTTTTTAAATGATAAATTTTTGATAAATCTTTCATAGATATATGTTCCTGCAAAAGCACCTGATATGAGCCAGGCAAAAAGCATAAAACCTAAAACAAGTTCATTTGCATAAACCTGGCTTAAAATCTCCCTGAATAAAACTATCTGGCTCAACATTGCCAATATGCCATTTAAAAAAACTAAAATTATAAGTTTAAAAAATATATTCATATTTTGTGAATACCTTCTGGTGGGACATCAAAAATTTTTTTCATTTCAAATTTCACAAGTATTCTGTAAATTAAAAAATAACCAAATGGCTTTGTATTATTTGAAAACTGATCAGGGATTAGATGAAAAAGATATGCAGTTGAAAAAACAATTGCAAATGTCAGGTTATTAGTTAAATAACCTATTAAAAAAGCAATTGGGACATATTCAAAAGCATGAAAAAAAAGATACATCTTTTTAAAATCCCCAAGATAAGATTTAATAAAAAGATGTTTTAAATCAAATCTTTTTTCTTCCTTTACATAATCATAAATATGGTCAACATCAATTAAAATACCTATTGCCAGAGATAAAAATAAATAAAAATATGATCTGGTAAAATAAAATATTGTCAAACTTACTGGAACTGAAACAGCAATATGGTGTTCAAGTTTCATTTTTTATAAGTCTTGCCGCGTTGTTAATCTGTAAATTTACTTCTTTTTCTGATGTTGAACCAGAAGTTTTTTTCAAATTTACTGATTTTTCTGGTTTTAAAGATTTAATAAAATCTTTATCAAAATATTTTGAAATATTTTTTAATTCATTTTCGTCTAAATCTTTTAAACTTTTTTTCTTTTCAATACAATAAGCAATTAGTTTTCCCGTCAAAAAATGCGCATCCCTGAATGGAATACCTTTTTCTACTAAAAAATCCGCTATATCAACTGCATACATATATGATTTATCTATGTTAAAAAGTAACTTTTCTTTATTAAATTTAATACTTCTTAAAAATTTTTCAGTTATAAATATAATATTTTTTATTTCATCAATTGAAGAAAATAATGGTTTTTTATCTTCCTGCATATCCTTATTATATGTCATTGGTAAGCCTTTTAACATTGTAAGAATTGAAATAAGGTTTCCATAAAACAATCCTGTTTTACCACGTATCAATTCTGCTATATCTGGATTTTTTTTATTTGGCATCAAACTGCTTCCGGTCGCAAAAGCGTCGTCAATTTCAATATAGGAAAATTCATTAGAATTTAAAATAATAACATCTTCAGCAAAGCGCGACAAATGATTTGCAGTAATTACTGTAAAATTAAGAAAATCAATTATAAAATCTCTATCAGAAACTGTATCCATACTATTTTCAGTAATATTTTTAAACCCGAGTTCTTTTGCTATATATTTCCTATCAAGTAAAAAACCAGAACCAGCAAGCGCTCCTGCTCCTAATGGTAAAAAATCTATACGTTGATCTATAAATTTTAATAATTCATAATCGCGTTTAAATTTCTGAAAATAACATAAAAACCAGTGAGCAACTGATATTATCTGTGCCTGCTGCATATGTGTATAACCCGGCATATAAATCTTTTTATTATTTTTAGCAAGTTCTAAAATTGTTTTTAGTAATTTTAATAATAACTTTTTTATATTTTTTACCTCATCCTTTAAATACAATTTTTCATCAGTTGCAATAAGGTCATTTCTACTTCTTCCTGTATGCAATTTCTTACCTAAAACCCCAATTAATTTTGTAAGTTCTATTTCAACGGTAGAATGAACATCTTCATATTTTTTCCAGTCAATTCCATTTTCCTTTTTTAGTAATAATTTTAAACCCTTTATAATTTTATTTTTTTCTTCATCTGTTATTATTTTTGTTTTAAAAAGTGCTTTTGTATGTGCTATACCTGCTAAAATATCATATTTGAATAATCTTTTATCAAAATCAATTGATGCGTTGAATTTTTCCGCATCTTTATCAAATGCTTTTTTTATTCTCCCACCCCATACTTTTTTCATTTTTCATACCTCTTTTTATTTAATTTTTCCCTTTTCCCCGCAAGTTTAACCTGCAAGCCAAACAAATTTATAAATCCTTCGGCATCTTTTTGTGAATATACATCTTCCTTTTCAAAAGTTGCA
This sequence comes from Candidatus Methylomirabilis sp., assembly GCA_020722985.1. GTDB lineage: Bacteria > Oederibacteriota > PGYV01 > PGYV01 > DYJU01 > DYJU01. The sequence goes on along the minus strand of DYJU01000045.1, from coordinate 6,052 downwards.
TATTTTTCATTGTATAGTGAAAATGGAGAACTTTTTGAAACAGGAATTATGTTTCCTTTAAATAATTTTAATTTAACCTTCCCTGTCACAAATTCCTGTGTTTTATCTATAAAAACACTTAAAGCTTCTCTTAATGGAGAAAACCATAAGCCATAATAAATAAGTTCAGAAAATTTTAAAGCAACAAACTGTTTAAAATGCAGTGTTTCCCTGTCTAAAGTTATTTCTTCTAAACAGGAATGAGTTGTATATAAAATTGTTCCGCCTGGAGTTTCATAAACACCTCTTGATTTTATTCCAACCAACCTATTCTCCACCATATCAACAAAACCTATCCCGTGTTTTCCACCATAGTAATTAAGTTTATACATAATCTGAAGCAAATCCATTTTTTTATTATTAATAGCAACAGGGACTCCCTTTACAAAATCAATGGTTATATATTCTGATTTATTATGTGCCTTTTCAATTTCTTTAATTTTTTTTAAAATATCTGCTGGGGGTTCTTTTTCCGGATTTTCTAATATCCCACCTTCATGGGATATATGAAATAGATTATCATCTTCTGAATAAGGTTTACTTTTTGTCACAGGGACAGGGATATTATGTTTTTTAGCATATTCCATTGCATCTGTTCTTGATTTTATATTCCATTCACGCCAGGGTGCAATTATTTTTAATTCAGGTGCAAGTGCCTTATATGTTAATTCAAATCTAACCTGATCATTACCTTTTCCTGTTGCACCATGTGCCACTGCATCTGCTTTTTCTTTTTCTGCAATTTCTACCTGTGTTTTTGCTATTAAAGGTCTTGCTATTGAAGTTCCCATTAAATATTTTCCTTCATAAATAGCACCTGATTTTATCATTGGAATTATATAGTCCTTTACAAATTCTTTTCGTTTGTCAATAACATAAACCCTGTCAGCACCGCTTAACTTTGCTTTATTTTTTATTTTAATAAAATCATCATCCTGTCCTATATTTATACAGCAAGCAATTACTTCACAATTATAATTTTCTTTAAGCCATGGAACAATTATAGAAGTATCAAGCCCACCAGAATATGCCAGAACAACTTTTTTTACTTTTTTCATCTTTGCTCCTTCCTTTATATTTTAATTATCTTCCGAGCAATAAGGCAAGTATGCCTTTCTGCGCATGTAACCTGTTCTCTGCCTGGTCAAAAACAATTGATTGAGGACCATCCATTACTTCATCAGTTATTTCTTCTCCACGATGAGCAGGTAAACAATGCATAACAAGACAATCAGATTTTGCTTTTTTTACCAGTGATTTATTCACCTGATATTTTAAAAATTCTTTTTTCTTTTCTTCTGCTTTATCTTCCTGCCCCATACTTGCCCATACATCAGTATAAATTATATCAGCATCTTTTACTGCTTCATCAACATTTTCTGTTATAATTAGATTCACCTTATTTTCTTTTGCAATTTTTTCTGCTTTTTTTACAACTTCTTTATCAGGAGCATATTTTAAAGGAGATGCAACTGAAATATGCATTTCAACTTTGGGAGCCGCAAATAACCATGAATTACATACATTATTTCCATCCCCCACATAAGCAATTTTTAATCCACGCAAAACTTTCTTTTTATCCCTTATTGTTAAAAGATCAGATAAAATCTGACAGGGATGTGAAAAATCAGTAAGTGCATTTATAACCGGTATTGTTGCGTTTTCAGCAAGTTTTATAACCTCGTTATGGTCAAAAGTTCTTATAATAATACCATCCACATACCTTGATAATACCCTTGCAGTATCTTCTATTGTTTCACCCCTACCCAGTTGCAATTCATTTGGACTTAAATAAAGTGCAGCACCACCTAATTGAAACATTGCAACTTCAAAAGAAACACGGGTTCTTGTTGATGGTTTTCTGAATATCATTGCTGCTGATTTTCCAAGCAAAGGAACAAACAACTCTTTGTTTTTATGTTTTGTTCTTATCATATCAGCAACGTTTAATATAACTTCTATCTCTTCTTTTGTAAGTTCAGAAAGTGAAATTAAATCTTTTCTATTAAATTTTGAAATCATATTATCCTCCGTAAAATTTTTATAGTTAAATCAATTTCTTTTTTCGTCATAATAAGCGGGGGAACAAACCTTATCACATCTGGTTTGCAAGCATTTAATATTAAACCCTGCTTTAATGCACCCTCCACTATTTTTTTAGCGTCGCCTTTTATTTGCATACCGATAAGAAGTCCTTTTCCGCGAACTTCCAAAATTTTCTCAGAATTTATATTTTTTAAACTTTGCATCAGATATTTTCCTTTATTTTCAACTTCTTTTAAAAAATTTTTATTCATTATTTTTTTAAATATTACACAACCAGCTGCACAGGCAACAGGATTGCCACCCATGGTGGTTCCATGGTCATTATTTTCTATTATTTCATAAACCCTATCACCGGTTAAAACCGCAGATAATGGCAAGCCACCGCCTAAACCTTTTCCCAATGTTACAATATCAGGTTCTATATCATAATTTTCGTAACAAAAAATTTTGCCAGTCCTGCCGAGCCCGGTTTGAACTTCATCAACTATCAATAAAATATTATTTTCTTTACAAAAATCACTTATCTGTTTTATGAATTTTTTATCTGCAACATTTACTCCACCTTCTGCCTGAATAAGTTCAAGCATTATAGCAACTGTTTCATTATCCACTTTACTTTTAACATCATCTATATCATTAAATTTTGCGTATATAAACCCTGGCGCTTTTGGATTTAATATCTTATGAAATTTCTCCTGACCAGTTGCAGTTAATGTAAGATATGTCCTACCATGAAATGAATTGTAAAATGTTATTATTTTGTATGCTTTATTTTTCTTTAAAAGTCCCCATTTACGGGCAAATTTAATAGCAACCTCGTTTGCTTCTGCACCGCTATTTGAAAAATAAACACCTTTTGCAAATGAATTTTTTTTTAATAAAGATGAAAGTTCTTCCTGTTTTTTATTATAAAAAAGCCGCGAAAGATGTATGTGTTTTTTTACTTGCTTCATAATTGCATTATTTACATCGCTGTAATTATACCCAAGAAGATTTACAGCAATACCTGCAAACATATCAATATATCTTTTCCCTTTTGTATCTATGATTGTTGACCTAATTCCTTTTTCTGGAATAATTTGATATACATTCACTGTGTTATCAGAACTTTTTATAATTTTTTCTCTTTTCATTTTACTATCTCTGTTCCTATACCTTTTTTCGTAAAAATTTCTAAAAGTAAAGAGTGTTCTATGGTTCCATTTATTATATGAACCTTTTTCACTCCTTTTTCAACTGCTTTCTGTGCAGATAAAACTTTTGGCAACATACCACCAGTTATCTGTTTTTTCTTAATATATTTATTTATATCTTTTATAGTTAAACTTTCTGCATAATTTCCATTTATTTTAACTCCTGTTGTATCTGTAATATATATTAATTTATTCGCTTTTACTGCAATTGCTATGTCTCCTGCAACTAAGTCTGCATTTATGTTATAACTCTGTCCCTTTTCATCTACACCGATTGGTGCTATAACTGGTATAAAATCCTTTTCCTGCAAAGTTTTTAAAATTTCCGGATTAATTTTTTTAATTTCACCAACAAAACCTAATTCGGGATTTTTAATTTTAGCAATAATTAAATTTGCATCTTTACCTGAGATTCCAATTGCTTTTATGTTATGGTTATTAATACTTTTTACAATATCCTTATTTATTTTTCCTATTAAAACCATTTCAACTATCTCAAGCATTTCTTTATCTGTAACACGATGACCTTTTATAAATTTTGGCTTTTTACCTAATTTTTCTGCCAAAGATGTTATATCATCTCCTCCCCCGTGAACAATTATAAATTTTATACCAACATATCTTAACAAAATTATGTCCTGTATAAAGATCTCTTTATATTTTTCATCTGTCATGGCGCTCCCGCCATATTTTATGACAAAAGTTGCTCCTGAAAAATTTTTTATGTAAGGAAGCGCTTCTATTAAAACACGCGCTTTATTAATTGCATTTTCCAATTTTTTCTCCTTTTTATAAAATATATTTACTTAAATCTTTATTTTTCACAATTCCTGTTATTCTTTCTGCAACATACTCTTTTGTTATAATCTTTTTTTCTTTTTTCTTAAAAGGCGCTTCAAATAAAAGTTTTTCTAATACTTTTTCAATTATTGTATAAAGACGCCTTGCTCCTATGTTTTCATTTGTTTCATTTACTTCATATGCCGCTCTTGCTATTTCGCTTATTGCTTCATCTGAAAATTCTATTCCAACAGAATCCACCTTTAAAAGTTCGGTATATTGTTTTATTAAAGAATTTGCAGGTTCTTTTAATATTCTTTCAAAATCTTCTTTTGCTAATGAAGATAGTTCAACTCTTATAGGGAACCTGCCCTGCAGTTCCGGAATTAAATCAGAAGGTTTAGACACATGAAAAGCGCCTGCAGCAATAAAAAGCATATGATCTGTTTTTACAGGTCCATATTTTGTCATAACCGTTGTTCCTTCTACAATTGGCAATATATCTCTCTGCACGCCTTCTCTTGATACATCCGGACCACCTGTTGATTTTTCTCTACCTGCAATTTTGTCTATCTCATCTATAAAAATAATTGCATTATTTTCCGCATTTTCAATTGCTTCTTTTACTACTTTATCCATATCAACCAGTTTTTGCATTTCTTCTGCTAAAATAATTTCTTTTGCTTCCTTTACAGTTACTTTTCTTTTTTTGATTCTGCCTGCTGCCATCATACCTTCCATCATTTCCTGGATATTAATACCTATTTCTTCTATTCCACCACCTGATAAAACTTCTATGGCTGGAAAATTTCTGCCCCTAAATGAAATTTCAACAGTTCTTTCATCTAATTTTCCTTCTCTAAACATTTTTCTAAATTTTTCTCTTGTATCTTTAAAATTAATTTCTTCTTCTTTTTGTTTTTTTTCTTCTTCTTCTGTTAAAACACCGCGTCTGGAATTTTTAAGTGGCGGAATGAGCATATCTAAAATTTTTTCTTCTGTTATTTCTTCTGCCTTTTGCCTTACATTTTGCATATGCTTTTCTTTTACCATATTAACACTTATCTGAACTATATCTCTGATTATTGATTCCACATCCCTGCCGACATATCCTACTTCTGTATATTTGGTTGCTTCTACTTTTAAAAAAGGAGCATTTATAAGTTTTGCAAGGCGTCTTGCAATCTCGGTTTTCCCAACGCCAGTAGGTCCTATCATAAGTATATTTTTAGGGATGATCTCTTCCTGCATCTCTTTTGAAAGTCTCTGACGTCTCACTCTGTTTCTTAATGCAATTGCAACTGCTTTTTTCGCTTCATTCTGACCAACGATATATTTATCTAAATTTTCAACTATTTGTTTGGGTGTTAAATCATCCATAATTTATAGCTCCTCAATTATAATATTATCATTTGTAAAAATACATATATCCGCTGCAATTAACAAAGATTCTTTTACAATATCATAGGCGCTTTTATCTGTGAATTTAGAAAGTGCCCTTGCAGCAGATATAGCATAAGCACCTCCAGAACCAATGCCAATTATACCATCTTCTGGTTCAATAACTTCACCGTTGCCTGATAATATATAGGAATTCTCTTTATCAGCAACTGCCATTAATGCCTGGAGATGCCTTAATACTTTATCTGTTCGCCAGTCCTTTGCAAGTTCAACTGCTGTTCTTTGCAACTGCCAATTAAACTCTTTTAATTTTGTCTCAAACCTTTCAAAAAGCGTAAATGCATCTGCAACAGAACCTGCAAAACCTGCTAAAATTTTTGTTTTACCTTCAATGATTCTAACCTTTTTTGCTGTTTTTTTAATAATGGTATTTTCCATGGTAACCTGTCCATCACCACCCATGGCAACTTTACCATTTTTTCTCACACATAAAATTGTTGTTGCATGCATTTTTTTACTCCTTTTACTTATTTAAAATAGATTTGAATTATAACAGAAAAAAGGGCAGGTTTCAATATGATAAAAATTTCCTT
>DYJU01000002.1 GCA_020722985.1 Candidatus Methylomirabilis sp. | reverse complement strand
TGTAATAGAAGATAAAGAGACTCGTTCGCCTGACTTTAAAATAACAAAGCAAAAGATTTATATCTGGGCTAATTTTGACCTGCCAGTGGCTAAACTATTACTTTTATTCTATCATTCGCTGAACTATAAATTTTTTTAGATTCTCCACCTGTTTGTTTATCATTATTCCTAACTTTTGCCAATTTTCTGTTTATAATATATTTTTTTTATAGTATAATTATATCAATTAAAATTTTAGGAGAAAAATATGAAAAAGAAAAAAGTATTAATAACAGGAATTACTGGTCAGGATGGATCTTATCTTTCTGAATTCTTACTTGAAAAAGATTATAAAATTTATGGGACAGTAAGACGTGGAAGCACACCAAATACAGAAAGAATAAAGAATATAATTGATAAAATTGAACTTTTAGATGCTGACCTTTTAGATTTTTCATCAGTTTTTAAAGCAATAAAAACAGTTAAACCAGATGAAGTATATAATCTTGCTGCTATGTCTTATGTTCCTACTTCCTGGAAAGAACCAGTATTAACAGTTGATATAGGCGGAGTAGGAGTTATTAATGTTTTAGAATCAATACGATTAATTGATAAAAGGATAAAATTTTATCAGGCATCAAGCAGTGAAATGTTTGGCAAAGTCAGAGAATCTCCGCAGAATGAAAATACCCCTTTTTATCCAAGAAGTCCTTATGGTATTGCAAAAGTAACAGGACATTGGATCACAGTTAATTATAGAGAAAGTTTTAATATGTTTGCTGTTTCTGGTATCTGTTTTAATCATGAATCGCCAAGACGTGGTTTAGAATTTGTAAGTAGAAAGATTTCTTATAATGTTGCAAAAATAAAACTCGGTTTTGCAAAAGAATTAAAAATGGGAAATTTAGATGCAAAAAGGGACTGGGGATTTGCAGGTGACTATGTAAAAGCTATGTGGCTTATGTTGCAACAGGATAAACCGGAAAATTATGTCGTTGCAACAGAAGAAACGCATAGTGTAAAAGAATTTTTAGAAATTGCTTTTAACTATGTTGGACTTGATTATAAAAAATATGTAAAAATAGATAAAAATCTTTTACGACCAGCGGAAGTTGACAGGTTGGTGGGTGATGCAACAAAAATTAAAACCAAACTTAAATGGAGACCAGAAGTTAAATTTAAAGATCTTGTAAAAATGATGGTTGATGCAGATCTTAAATTATTATCAGGTAAAACAAAAGATTAAATAATATAAAAGGAGCAAAAGTAAGTGATAACTGTTGGAGATTTCAGGATTGGAGAAGAGGAAAAAAAAGTAATAAATGAAGTTTTAGATAGTGGCAAAATTTCAGAGGGTAAATATGTTAAAAAATTTGAAATTGAATTTGCAAGAAAAGTTGGGACAAAATATTGTGTGGCATTATCTTCTGGAACATCGGCATTGATAGCAGGTCTTTTGAGTTTAATTTATTCAGGTAAAATAAAAAAAGGAAGTAAAGTAATTACAACCCCGGTTACCTATATTGCAACTTCAAACGCGATTATGCTCACTGGATTAGAACCAGTTTATGTTGATATAGATAGTAAAACATTTTGTATAACCCCTACCAATATAGAAAATTTATTAAAAAATTCAAAGAAAGATGAATATTCTTTAATTCTTCCTGTTCATCTTATGGGTTTTCCCTGCGATATGGTTGAGATTCAAAAAATTGCACAAAAATATAATTTACTTATTTTTGAAGATGCTGCTCAGGCGCATAATACAAAAATAAATGGGAAAAATGCAGGGACTTTTTCAATTATGGCTGATTATTCTTTTTATATTGCTCATAACATTCAGGCAGGAGAAATGGGAGCAATTGTAACAGATGATAAAGATTTAACAGCCCTTGTCCGTCAGATAAAAGCAAATGGCAGGTTATGCGATTGTGCAGAATGCACAAGGAACCAGAATAAATGTCCTAAAGAACCAAAAGACGAGGATTTAGATCCTCGTTTTACACATAATTTGATAGGATATAATTTTAAAACTATGGAATTCCAGGCATCTTTAGGACTTTTGCAAATATCAAAAATGGATGATATAATAAGAAAAAGACAGGAAAATGTAAAAAAGTTGAATGAAAAGTTAAGAAAATTTGAAAACATTTTACAATTGCCATATTACAGCGAAGATATCAGTTATCTTGCATATCCTTTAGTAATAAAAGATTTATCAAAAATTTCCAGATTAAAAATGAGAAAAGAACTTGCAAAATATGGAATAGAATCCAGGCCGCTTTTTGGTTGTATTCCAACTCAGCAGCCAGCATTTTCATTTTTAAAAGATAAATATCTGGGGAAATTACCAGTTGCTGAATATATTGGGAAAAATGGTTTTTATATTGGCTGTCATCAGTATTTAACCCAAACAGATATTGATCATATCGGAAATGTTTTTAGTAAGATTTTAAGTTAAGGAGAAAAGATATGTTAGATTTCTGGAAAGGAAAAAAAGTTTTAGTCACAGGTGGAGGTGGTTTTATTGGTTCTCATCTTTGTGATGAACTTATAGAACATAAAGCAAAAGTATTTTCAGGAGATTTAAAAGCAGGGCATATAAAAGAAAGTAAGTATAAAAATAAAATAAGATTTTTAAAAATAAATTTTTTAAATTTAAATGAATGTATTAATAAAATAAAAAAATTTGATATAGTTATGCATCTTGCGGCAAAAGTTGGCGGGATAAATTATAATATAAAATATACTGCTGATATTTTTCTTCATAATGTTATAATGACTTCTAATATTGCAAAAGCAATTGTAAAAAATAAAATAAAAAATGTTTTATTAACGAGTTCTGCCTGTGTTTATCCTGCAGATGCTGATATACCCACAAAAGAACAGGATGGGTTTAAAGGAGAACCTGAAAAAACAAATATAGGATATGGATGGGCAAAAAGAATTACGGAAATTACAGGAAAATTACTTTATAACCAGTATGGAATAAATGTTGCTATTGTCAGGCCTTATAATGCTTATGGACCAAGAGATAAATTTGATTTAGAAAATGCCCATGTCATAGCAGCAATTATAAATAAAGTTTTTAATTCAAAAGATGGGAAAATACAGGTATGGGGCACAGGGGAACAAACACGGACTTTTCTTTATGTAAAAGATGTAGTAAGGGGTATGATGCTTGCTATGGAAAAATATGCTATCGCAGATCCTATTAATTTAGGTAGTGATGAAGAAATTAAGATAAAAGATTTAGTAAATATGATAATAGAACTTTCAGGTAAGGATATAAAGATTGTTTTTAATACAAATGTCCCGGAAGGATATAAAAGAAGAAAAGCAGATACTTCCCTTGCAAGAAGAAAAATAGAATTTAAAGCACAATGGACTATAAGAGAAGGACTAAAAGAAACAATAGAATACTATAAAAATATGATTTGTAAGTTATAGCAAGTGTTTCTTTACTTTTTAATAAAAATTTTATAAAATAATAAAAATTTATAAAGGAGGAAAAATGAAAAGTAAAAAGACAAAAAAAACAATGAGGACAAAACCTAAAGTTGAGAAAAAAACATCTGTTGCATCCAAAAACAAAAATGCTTTACTTATTATTCTTTTGTCCGCAATGGTAATTTTATTTTTAGTGGCTGAAATTTTTGTTGTTGTAAAAAGACAGATTTCTATGAGTAAAAAACCTGTTTTTGTTGGAGAATGGCGTCCACAGTACAAAGGACAGATAGGTATGCCTGTATGGCGCGATCATTTATATGTTATAGATAATAGTTCTAATATGGTAACTAAATACGATAAAATGAATGGCGCAGTTATTGATGCGTATCCTGTAGAAAAGAATCCTAAATGGGTTGCAGAGACAAGTGCAGGAGATACAATAATTTTATTATATGATTCGAACGAATTGTTAAAATATACAGGAAATAAATTAACAGGAAAAATTTTAATAAAAGAAGTAAAGGATCCTGTTGGTATGGTAATAGATAGCGAAGATAATATTTATTTAAGTGATAATGCATCACCCAGAATATATAAATATAATTTAAATGGAGAAAAAATTTCAGAATTTGGGGGCAGGGATAAAATAAGAAAAGCGGGAAGAATTTTTATAGATAAAGATGATAATTTATATCTTTTAGATATTACAAAGCCATATTATGTAAAAGTTTTTTCTAAAGATGGCAAGTTTTTACGTCAATTTGAATTAAAAATTAAAAAATTAGTTGGTTTAGAATGCCTTGCAATAACTCATGATGGTAATATTTATATAAATGATATGAATGAAACAAAAATAGTTGTATTTTCCCCAAAAGGGAAATTACTCGGGAAATTTGATACAGATATAGATTTTAAATATAAGATAGGTGTTCCGGGTGCTTTTTCCGGAGGACTTGATAATTATATATATGTTGGTTCATATTCCGTCGCAATTTTTGAACCCATTAAATATTGATAAATTTTTAATAATAAAATCTGGAGGCCTTTTTGAAAAAGGATTTTATTAAATTTATTTTTATTATTGTAGCAATAATTTTATTTATTGCAGGACAGGCTTTGATAATAGTACAAAATAATTACATTTCAGGCGGTGTTTTATCTTTATTTTCTTTTTTGATTCTAATTTTTGCTATTACAGAAACACATATAAAGGTATTGGAATTCATTGCTTTATTTATAAAAAAAATAAAAGAAATTTTTAGTAGTATAAGTGTTTCTGAATTATCAAAAAGAATAATTGTTCCAGAGGAAAGGGTTACTTTAAAAAAAGAAAAAGTTTTAGAAACAAAAGAAGAAAAGGAAAAAAAGATAGAAATAAAAAAACCTGAAATAAAAGAAGAATTCCTTGTAAAAATTTTGTTGACAAAAAGAATACTGATAGTGATCGGATTTGTTTTGTTTTTTTTAGCACAATATTTTTTATTTAAACAGAAGTTATTATATTGTTTTGTTTTACTTGCGATTGATATTTTTATTTTTCTTAAAATTTTATTGATGAAAGAAAGTGTTCTTGATCTTTCTTTTAATCTCATAAAAGGGGTAAAATTGTTTTTTATTTTTATAGGGATTGTATGTATTATAACCGGCTGGATATTGCTTATTAACCCAAGACACAATATACAAAATATCGGTGTAATTTTTACAACAATTGGCATTATACTTGCCTATTTTGGTTTACCTGAAAATGAAATGGGAAGCGCTTATTCTGAAGCAGAAACTGATATACTTTTTATTAATTATAAATTTTTAGATAAATTCTGGGTTAAAATTTTACTTTTAATATTTGCATTTATTATGCTTAAAATAGGTAATTTTATAATGCACGATTCAAATATAAACATGTATTGTTTTGTTTTTTATGGATTGGCAATTGCGAGTTTTTTCTTTTCTTTACCATGGATAAATTTTCAGGAAAAGTTTTATGACAATCGCCTTTTAAATATTTTAAAATTATTGATGATAGGTGTTGCACTTTACATTGCATACAAAGGGCAGATTGATTTTACGCAGGATAAAGTTGAAACTGCTATTATTAAATATTTAATAGCAGCAGCAATTTTTATTATCCTGTTTCCGGTTTATTCTATAAAAGAACAGGAAGAAAAAATCCCGGTTTTCTTAGAAATGGTTTTCCTTGCTTTGATAATGTTAATAGGTTTTTATTTAAGAGTAAAAGAACTTAATATAAGACCTTTTGGACTTGAAAATGACGAATCTGCAGGGATGATTTCAGTTGTTAAAAATTTTTGGGTAGGTCAACATCCTATTTATGCTTATGTTTCAGAACTTTCATATAAATTATTCGGGTATAACAGGATAGGTTTAAGGACACAGGGCGTTATGATGGGTATGATAACAATTCCTGCTATGTATTTTGCAATAAGAAGTGTTTTCAATGCGAGAATTGCAATTGTTATGACATTGATTTTTACATTTTTAAGGTGGAATTTACATTATAGCAGGTCAGGACATGGAACAATTTTAATGATAGTTGCTGAAACATTCGCTATCTATTTTATTTTAAAGGCAATCCAAAAAAGAGATAAACTTACTTATTTTATGGCTGGGTTAACCACCGGGCTTTGCTGGTATGGATTATTAACTGGCTGGCTTGTTGTTATTATGCCTGCTGTTTATTTTGCCGCAAAAGAATTAACAACACGTAATTTTTTAAAAAAGAATATGATAGGTATTATAGTTTTTATTTTAGGTTTCTGGGTTTTTTCATCCCAGCATATACACAATTTTTTTATATCAAAAAATATATATTTCAAAAGAATAGGTGAGGTATCTGTTTTTGGTCAGGTTGGGCTGGAAAGACAGAGCAATCCTGCAATAGGAATAGTTGAAAATACTAAAAATGTTCTTTTAATGTTTAATCATATAGGTGATAACAGACCAAGAAATTCTGGCGGGCAACCATATGAACCAACCATTGATTTTGTATCGAGTATGTTTTTTGGTATTGGATTTATTTATGCTATTTATTATAGTAGATATTTTTTGTTTTTTATACTTATTATGCTATTTTTTTCTCAGGCAACCGGATCTATTTTTTCTATAGAAGCCCCATCTGCAATGAGAGCAATTGGGACAATGATTCCTGTAATTTTCTTTATTGCAATTGTTATTGAAAAAATATGGATGGCAATAAAACGTGTTTTCGGTTCTAAATTAGAAAAGATTCTTTTTCCTATAATAATTGCAATTCCACTATTTTTTATTTTAAAAGATAATTATAACCAGTATTTTAAAAGATGGGTAGGTGGTATGGATGAACTCGCAACTGCTGCAGGAATGTATTCGGAAAAACTGGGGAAATCATACAGAGTTTATTTATATACTTCACTTTATTACCCTGGACATCCGCCTTTCAGAATTTTCAGATGGGATTATAAAGTTAATGCATCTGCTGATTTTTCAGATAGTATAGTTAATTTAACTTTAATTGATGATGAAAATTATGCTATTTTTTTTCATTATGACACATGGGATGCAAGGGAATACTGGAGTAATTTAATACAAGAGGTGACATTTGATTCTTATTCTCATGAAGCATTTGGAAAATTTTTTGATGTTGCACTTATTAAAAATGAAGATATAAAAAAGGTAAGAGGTTTAAAAGCAACTTACATATATAATGATAAGACAAAAGAAATTACAGAAAATGAAATACCAGAATTTAAAGAAGATAAGAAATTAAAGATTCCTTATAAAGTTACATGGGAAGGTTGTATTCTAATACCATATTATTCAAAAATTTTCTTTAAAAATGAAGGAAATGTTGATTTTGATATACGGATTGATAATAATAAAATATTATTTAATGAACAATATAAACTTGCCAAAGGTTTTCATAATATTAAAATTATTACTCAAAGAAAAAATATAAGTGATTTTTTTAAAATTGGGTTATATGCCATGAAAATAGGAAGGGGTGGATATTCTTATAATTTTGAAAAGATAGAATTAAATGAAAAATATCTTTATTCAGTTAAAAATACGGGATTGCATGCGTATTATTATGGCAGTGAATTTATAAATCAGCCTCCTGTTATTAACGAAGAAATAATGGGAGAAATTTTTTATGCAAAGATTAATTTAGGCGATACGCCTTCTTTTAAATTATCAGGCACATTAAACATAAAAGAAGATGGTTTATACAGATTTATTGTTAAAAATTATGGTTATGTAAGAATAGTAATAGATGATAATGATTATTTAGAGACAGGAACTTTACAACAAACGATTCGGGAAAAAATAAATTTGCAAGGAAAAAGAAAAGTAAACGATTTTATATTTAAAAAAGGCAAACATAAAATTGAAATTTTTACTGTTAATTTAACGTATTTAAATTTAAAATGGAGTATAAATGGCGGACCAGAAAAGGATATTCCTTTTGGAGTTCTTGAACCAGATTTTATTTTAGCCAGATAAATATGAAAGAAAAAAAAATTATAGAAAAAAGATATGCGGATTTTATTCCGGGTGATAAAGAACGTATAGAAAAGATAGTTGAATTAACAGGGACAGGGGAAAGGATTCTTGATGTTGGTTGTGGGACAGGATTAATAGGTAAAAAAATAAAGGATAAAGGAAATGTAGTTTATGGAATTGATTTTTCAAAAGGCGCAATTAATAATACGCGGAAAAAGGGAATTATTGCAAGGGTTGCAGATATTCAAAAAAGTATACCTTTTAAAAATAATTTTTTTGATGGAATAATTTTGGGAGAAATTATTGAGCATATTTATGATACTGATAAATTTTTACAAAATGTCAGGAAAAAATTAAGAAAAGGGGGATATGTTATAATAACAACTCCTAATCTTGCAACTTTTGGAAGAAGAATACTTTTATTATTGGGCAAAAATCCGCATATTGAATATTATTTCAGGGAAGATTCAGCAGGACATATTAGATATTTTATAAAGGATACACTTTTTAAACTATTATCAGATAATAGATTTAAAATAGAAAAATATTTATCAGATGAAATTAATTTTAATGCAAAAGGGACCATTAAATCAAAATTTCTTGCTAAAGTTTTTCCATCATTGGGACGAAGTATTATAGTAAAAGCAAGAAAAATTTGACTATATAATAATAATATGATATAATTTAAATCAGAAACAGAAAGGAGTTTCATAATGAAAAAAAGCATAATTTCTTATATAATTATAATAATTAGTATTGTGTTGGGTATTAAAATTATTGCTTATGTTGTTGGTGTATATCCAGGAACAGAAGGGCTGGTAAATGAATTTGATCCTTTTATTACCGAGCAACCTACTCCACCTATTGGCAGAAGTAACGATGTATCAAAATGGGAAGCAAATGGAGCTCCGCCACCATTGGTTGGAGGTGGGACGCCTATTACTAGTGATTTAAATTATCCCACATCACCATTAGATGGTGCTTATCATGGGGTTAATGCAGGCAGGGTAAGATGGAATAATGAAGGCCAGTATATTTTATTAAAAAGTGATTATTTTGAAAATGTAGGGTGTAATCCAACTCCTCTACCAGATTATTCTAATTATGATCCTGCAAATGCAAAGGACTGGTCCTGTTATGATTATGTTGTATTTTATGTTTATTTAAACTCTGATATGAATAATTGTCCTGAAACAATTTATCAACCTGTTTCAATATTTGATGGTTCAGTAACCTTTACTGCAAGCAGGGCATTAAATTGTGAACATGATAGAAGATGGGATGAATATTTTGCTATATCAATTAATTATTTAAAGAATCAAACAATAAATGGTTATAGATTTGACACGACAAATATAAAGAGTTTTACAATACATGCGCCTGATGTTGGCAGTGTTGATTATTCACAATGGGGTTTAACAGGCGATATGGGAAGAATAATAGTATATTATGATTATTTAACAATAGGCGCAGATGCAATACCTAATTCGCCACCATCTTCTGTTAATATTTCCATTGATAATAGTTTGGGTTATGCTACGGCAAAACTTGAGTTTAATCAGACCGCACAGACAGGGACATATCCAATATCTGCATATCATTTATATAAATCAATAGATGGCGGTCCTTATTATGGAGTTGATTTTAGAGGAAATTCACCAGGCACTAATGTATTTATTGATATAGAAGGAAATCCAACAGGTAATACAATAACTGCATGTTATAAAGTTATATCCTGTGATAACGGCCCTGGAACATATGATGGAGTTACAACTCATGTAATTAATGTTACTTATAATGAAGGGCTTTTAGAGGATGCCACAGAAGTATGTATTTCTTTACCGCCGAGACCGCCAACATCAACTCCTACTTATGATTTAACAGCATTAGCATCAATAACACCAGGAACACCAACAGAAACACCCACTACAACTCCTGTACCAGAAGAAGAAAAAAGTGTAACTACTGCGTATGTTTATCCTAATCCATTTAATCCTGATAAGGGTAGCAAGCATTTTTATGTAGATAATGTGCCTGATAAAACAAAAGTTAAAATATATGCAATGGATGGTTCATTAGTTAATGAAGGGGAATATACTTTAGCAAAAGGTAGATTTACATGGAATGGCAGGAATAAAAACGGGACAAAAGTTGTAACAGGACTTTACTATCTTGTTTTACAATCTCCAGATGGTAAAACAGATACAAAAAGAATAATAGTATGTTATAGTTGCGATCCAGTCTATCAAAAAAATCAATAATGATATAAAGAAAGGGAGAGTGTATGAAAAAAATAATTTTATATTTTTCTTTTGTTTTTATAATATTTAATCAAATTTTTTCAGCAGAATATGGTGGTGTAACAGCAGCACCATATCTTAATTTAGGAGTAAGTGCAAAGCCATGCGCAATGGGAGAAGCATATACTGCTGCAGTTGATAATGTAGATGCTGTCTGGTGGAATCCAGGAGCACTGGTCAGAGTTATAAATCCACAATTTACTTTTATGCATCATTCAGCGCTTGGGGAGACATCTTATGAATACCTTGCCTTTGCTGAACCAGCAGAGCAATTAGGAATAGATATATGGGGAACAGTTGGAATTACTGCTATGCTTGTAAGAGTGCAGGATATTGTTCAAACAAAAGAAAACCCTGATGGGAGTTATTCTGAAGAGTATAAAACAGACCGTGGAGAAGAGGTATATGGAGCTGGCGGAACCCTTGTAGGTTTGTCATATAGTTGGCAGGCGGCAAAGATGTTTTCTGTTGGTGCAACTATAAAGATGATAAACCAAAAAATAGCAATAGAAGAAGGATGGATACCAGCATTAGATTTTGGTATTTTAGCAAAAACATTTTTAGAAGGTTTTGATATAGGTGTTATGTTTCAAAATATTTCATATATGAAATTAAGCAATGCCCCGCTTCCTTTAAACTTAAAATTTGGTATAAGTTACAAATTAAAAAGATTATTTACATCAGAGATGGATCCAAAAGATAATTTTACATTTGCTTTAGATGGAATTTTACCCATTGTTCCTGCCAACATGCCTTTTAAACTGCACACAGGCATTGATTATACAGCAAATATTTCTGATATTAATTTTTCAATAAGGGTTGGTTATAGATTTAATGGGAATGCGCAATTTATAAGTGATTTAGGAGCACTTGCAGGCCTTGCGGTAGGTGGTGGGATTAGAAAGAATTTTGAAGGGGTTGATGCAACAATTGATTATGCGTTTATACCTTATGGAACCTTAGGGAATTCACACAGGATGGGGCTTACAATAAGTGTTGGCGAACCGACACCAACACCTACACCCCAACCTATAAATCCACCTAAAGTTGTAAAATTAACACCGCAGACCAAAAAAATAGTGGTAACATGGAGTATTGATAAAAAGACACAGGATAAAATACAGGGATATAATGTATATATAAGTTATAAACCAGGCGGTAAATATCATAAATTAAATAAAAATCCAATAAATAAATATTATTTAACTGTTGGACCATTAAAAAGTGGTTTAAGATGTTATTTTGTTGTAACAACGATTGATAAAAGTGGAAGGGAAAGTAAATACTCAAGCGAAGTCTCAGTTGTACCACGATGAATAGGTTTTTCAGATAGATTTTCTAATATAATTTATTTCTTTTTTTAGAATTTCGTCCCATGAAAAATTTTTCAAAAAAGAAGGATGCATAAAAAATTTTTTTTGTAAATTAATAATTTTAATAAATTTTTCTGCAAATTTTTCTTTATTAAAACAGGGAACGGTATAAATGTATTTTTTTAATATCTTAAATGCTGGCAGATCATAAGTTACAGGGATGCATTTATATTTAAGTGCTTCTAAAATAGAAATACCCCATCCTTCTTCATGGGAAGGGAAGAAAAATATATATGATTTTTTAAAATATTCTTTTAGTTTATTTTCGTTTAAATAACCTGCGAGAATAATATTTGAAGTGAGTTTTTTTTCTTTTATTTCTTTTTTTAAAAAATTCATATCGGCATTTGAGCCTTTGCCAATAATAATAAGTTTTAATGAATTATTATAGTTTATTATTTTTTGCCATATAGGAATGATATCATAAATACCTTTTGTAGCTCTTATACCACCTACAAAAACAGAAAGATTTTTATCCTTTTTTAAATTTTTATAAAAAATATTTTTTTCAATATTTATGCCATTTTTAACTTTTATTACCTTGCCTTTATAACCATTTTTTATTAAAAAATTTTTAATTACTTTACCTTCCTGTGTTTCTAAAATAAATACACAATCTGCTTTTTGTGCGATTAATTTTAATGTTAAATTTTGCATTGTATAAAGAATGAAATTTTTAATAAAATTTCCTGGCCTTAAAAATGGATTTATATATTTATGATGAAGCATGGCAAACCACTTTATATAATTTTTTTTTCTTTTTAAAAGATATGCTGGAATAATATCGCAAATAAAATCTGAACTCGTATAAATCGCATCTACGTTAATTTTTTTTAATTTAAAAAAAGTATCAAGGGCTGATATGAAATATCCCGATAATCTTTGCAATGAAAAATATTCCTTTTTTAAAAAAAAAGAGCATCTAATATTTATGACATTAAATTTTATTTTTTTAAAAAAATTCTCAGATGCCTTAAAACCGCCTGAAGTTGTAAGCAAAATAGATACCCAATTTTTTTTAACTCTTTTTAATAAATTAAATAATCTTACTTCGCCTCCGCTTAAAACAGGAGAGAGACCAAATCCATTTGCTATGAATGCAATTATTTTTTTATTTTTTTTCATAATGAAATTATTACTGTTTTTATTTTTAAAGTCAAGAATTAAAATAAGATGAATTTACATTGTCTTATAATTTATGGTTAAATCTATATAAGCATATACTCATTTATTTTTATTAATAATATCTACATATGGTTTTGATATTATTCTTTTTATAAAATCAAAATTCTCTATAAAATAACTATTACGCTATAATAATTGAATTATTGCAACTAATTACATAAAAAAATACTTGACAATAAAATACAATTTTGATATATTTTACAAACATTTTAAGATTATTAAACTATTTTAATTCAAGGAAAATTAAAAATTTTTCTATAGTAATATTATTCTATTTTTTTTTATTTTAAAATTTTAGGCAAGAAAAATAACATTTTTTTGCCCATGTAGCTCAGTTGGTTAGAGCGCATCCTTGGTAAGGATGAGGTCGGCGGTTCAAATCCGCTCGTGGGCTCCAGGAAAATTTAAAGAAAGAATTAAAATTAAAAATATATATTTAAAAGAATAAAGGAACAAGGAGGAAGAGATATGAGTAAACCTAAATTTGAGAGGACAAAGCCGCATGTAAACGTAGGGACAATAGGGCATGTTGATCATGGTAAGACGACATTGACAGCGGCATTGACAAAAGTAATGGAGAAGAAAGGATTATCGAAATATGTATCATATGATGAGATAGCAAAGGCATCAGCGGCGCAGGGGAGAAGAGACGAGACAAAGATATTAACGATAGCGATATCCCATGTAGAATACTCGACAGAGAAGAGGCATTATGCGCATGTAGATTGTCCTGGGCATGCGGATTATGTGAAGAATATGATAACAGGAGCAGCGCAGATGGATGGAGCGATATTAGTAGTATCAGCGGCAGACGGTCCAATGCCACAGACGAGGGAACATATATTGTTGGCGAGGCAGGTAGGAGTGCCATATATAGTAGTATTTTTGAATAAGGTAGATTTAGTAGAAGATCCGGAGATATTAGATTTAGTAGAAGAGGAGACAAGGGATTT
Source organism: Candidatus Methylomirabilis sp. (assembly GCA_020722985.1). Classification (GTDB taxonomy): domain Bacteria; phylum Oederibacteriota; class PGYV01; order PGYV01; family DYJU01; genus DYJU01. The sequence continues at coordinate 47,873 of DYJU01000002.1, read as the reverse complement.
ATTGAAGAAGTATGAATTTCCTGGGGATAAAGTGCCGGTGATAAGGGGGTCAGCGATAAAGGCATTACAGGAGCCAGAAGGGGAATGGGGAAAAAAGATATTAGAGTTGATGGAAGCATTAGACACATATATACCGGAGCCAAAGAGAGAGATAGAAAAGCCATTTTTAATGGCGGTAGAGGATGTATTTTCGATAACAGGAAGAGGGACAGTAGCGACAGGAAGGATAGAGAGGGGGAAGGTAAAATTAAATGAAGAAGTAGAGATAGTGGGTATAAGAGATACATATAAGACGGTAGTAACAGGGATAGAGATGTTCAGGAAGTTGTTGGATGAAGGGATAGCCGGAGACAATGTAGGATTATTATTAAGGGGGGTAGAGAAGGATGGGATAGAGAGAGGGCAGGTAATAGCAAAGCCTGGTTCAATAACGCCGCATAAGAAATTCAAGGGGAAGGTATATATATTGACGAAGGATGAGGGTGGTAGGCATACGCCATTTTTTAGCAATTACAGGCCGCAGTTTTATTTCAGGACGACAGATGTAACAGGGTCAATAAAGTTGCCGCAGGGAGTAGAGATGGTGATGCCTGGAGATAACGTTGAGATGGAAGTAGAATTAATAACGCCGATAGCGATGGAAAAGGAGTTAAGGTTTGCGATAAGAGAAGGCGGGAGGACAGTAGGAGCAGGTATTATTACTGATATTATTGAATAAATAAAAAGGAAAAAATATGCGTGAAATAATTACACTGGCTTGTTCTGAATGTAAAAGAAGAAATTACACATTAACTAAAAATAAAAAGAAACATACAGAAAAACTTGAAATAAAAAAATATTGTAAATTTTGTAACAAACACACAATACATAAAGAAACTAAATAATTGTTTATGCTGATTGATTGTTTGATAATAAAAAATATAAATTAGTAAATGGCAATCATAAAAGAGTAATAAAGGCCAGTAGCTCAATTGGCAGAGTATCGGTCTCCAAAACCGAGTGTTGCAGGTTCAAGTCCTGCCTGGCCTGCCAGTAAATGAAGGCAGCAAAGAAAAGAAAGATCATCATTGATAAGAAAAAAGAATGTGTAAAGAGACTGAGTTCGGAATAATTTAAATTAAGAAAGGTTTAAAATGCAAAAAATAATTGAATTTATCAGAATATCCTGGTTGGAATTAAAAAAGGTAACATGGCCAGGGAAAAAAGAGATATTGGCATCAACTTTAATTGTTATTATTTTAAGTTTAATTTTAATGATATACATTGGTATTGTTGATTTTATATTAGCCAAATTAGTTAAAATAATTTTCAAATAAGGTGATTAATTTATGGCGAAGAAATGGTATATAATAAGCACTTATGCAGGACAGGAAAATAAAGTTAAAGAAAATTTAGAACAGAGAGTGGATACTTATAAGTTAAAAGATAAAATTTTTAATATAATTATTCCTTCAGAAGATGTGACGGAAATAAGAAAAAAGAAAAAAGTTATAAAAAATAGAAAATTTTTCCCAGGTTATATTCTTATTGAAATGGATATTGATATTGATACAGAAGAAGGTAAAGAAATTTTGTATATTTTAAGACATACACCAAAAGTTACAGGATTTGTCGGAACAAAAGCAAGACCTATACCTTTATCTGATAAAGAAGTTAATGAAATTATGTCACTTATGGAAGATAGAAAAAAGAAACCTCGTATGGCTTCTTATTTTGATGTTGGCGATCATGTAAAAATAGCAGAAGGACCTTTTATGAATTTTAACGGTGTTGTAGAAGAAGTAACACCTGAAAAAGGAAAAATGAAAGTTGTTGTAACAGTTTTTGGAAGACCAACGCCTGTGGAACTGGAATTTGCACAGGTTGAGAAAATTGTATAAATAATATTTTAAGGAGTTATGTTATGGCAGATGCAAAACCAAAATCAGGCAAAAAAAAGAAATTATTAGTTCAGGTTAAATTACAGGTTGCCGCGGGAAAAGCAAATCCTGCTCCACCTATAGGACCAGCGCTCGGACAGCATGGGGTTAATATAATGGAATTTTGCAAACAATTTAATGACAAAACAAAAGATAAAGGCGATACTATAATTCCGGTTGTAATTGATATTTATGAAGATAGGTCTTTTACTTTTATTATGAAAACACCGCCTGTTGCAGAACTTCTAAAAAAAAGTGCAAATATTATAAAAGGGTCAAATGAACCCAACAAGACAAAAGTTGGTAAAGTAACCCGCAAGCAGATAGAAGAGATTGCGAAATTAAAAATGCCGGATTTAAATACAACAAAATTTGAGTCAGCTATAAAAATGGTAGAAGGCACAGCAAAGAATATGGGAATAATTATTGAATGAATTTTAAGAACTTAAAAAGGAGAGCAAAAAATGAAGGTTGCAAGCAAAAGACATAGAGAACTACAAAAAAAAGTTGATACTAGTAAAATATATAGTGTTGAAGAAACAGTTAAATTGATTAAAGAAACTGCTAACGCAAAATTTGATGAAAGTGTAGATATATCTGTGAATTTAGCAAAACCGCCTAAACAGGCAGAACAACAGATAAGAAATACAATAGTTTTACCAAACGGGACTGGTAAAAAAATAAAAATACTTGTTTTTGCTAAGGGTGAAAAGGAAAAAGAAGCTCGGGAAGCTGGTGCTGATTATGTAGGTGCAGAAGATATGATAGAAAAAGTGAAAACAGGTTGGGTTGATTTTGATATTGTTATTGCCACACCAGATATAATGAAAGAAGTAGGGAAATTAGGCAAGATATTGGGAACTAAAGGACTAATGCCAAATCCAAAATCTGGCACAGTTACTTTTGAACTTAAAAAGGCAATAAATGAGTTTAAAGCCGGGAAAGTTGAATTCAGAAACAACAAAGAAGGAGTTATTCATTTAAGCGTTGGCAAAGTTTCCTTTGATGAAAAAAAATTAATTGAAAATATAGAAGCATTTATTAAATTTTTTCTTAAATTACCTCCTCTTGCAACAAAAGGGCAGTATATAAAGTCAATGTTTTTATCTTCAACAATGGGGATCGGATTACAGATTGATTTTAAAAAATATTTGTAATGAAAGGAGTAATAAATTAAATATGGGTAATATAGAAAGAAAAAAAATTATAGTAAAAGATACAATAACAAAATTTAGAGAATCTTCGGGAGTTATAATTACTGATTATCAGGGTTTAAAGGTTAAACAGATAAATGCATTAAGAAGAGAACTGGAAAAAGTTGGTGCGGAATATAAAGTAATAAAAAATACTTTATCTAAAAGAGTCCTTGATGAATTAAAAATTAACAGCAATTTAAAAAATTATTTTTCTGGTGTTACCGGTATTGTGTTTTGTAAAGATTATATTGCTGCAATAAAGATTTTAACTGCTTTTGTAAAAGAAAATGAAGCATTAAAAATAAAAGGAGGATATATTGAACAAAAATCGTGCACAATAGATGAAATAAATGAAATTTCAAAGTTAAGTTCAAAAGAAGAACTCATAGCAAAACTTGTTATGTTGATAAATCAACCAATAGTTAAACTGGTTAATGTGTTGGCAGGACCAAAGAAAAATATAGTTTATGTTTTGAAAGCAATTACAGATAAAAAAGAAAAAAAATCTTAAAAAAAATATTTTAAGGAGGTGGCATAAAATGGCCATGTCAAAAGAAGATTTTATCAAGGAAATAGAATCAATGAGTGTTGTGGAGTTGAATGAACTGGTAAAAGCGCTGGAAGAAAAATTTGGTGTTTCTGCTGCTGCTCATGTAATGATGGGAGTTGCACCTACTGCAGGACAGGTAGCCGCTCAGGCAGAAGAGCAAACATCTTTTGATGTTATTTTATCTAACGTCGGTGACAAAAAAATTCAAGTTATTAAAGTTGTAAGAGAACTTACAAATTTAGGTTTAAAAGAAGCAAAAGATCTTGTTGACAATGCTCCCAAACCAATAAAAGCAGGAGCTACTAAAGAAGAAGCTGAAAAGATTAAAGCTAAACTTGAAGAGGTTGGTGCTGCAGTTGAAATAGAATAAATCTTATTTAAAGGAGTATCAACCAGTGAGAATAAAGCAAAAGGGAAATATAGAAGAAATTCTTGAAATTCCAGATCTGATGGAGATTCAGAAAAAATCTTATAAAGAATTTTTAATGATAGATATTCCGCCTGATAAAAGAAAAAATCAGGGACTTCAGGAAGTGTTTAACAGCATATTCCCGATAGAAGATTATAACGGAAAATATGTTTTACAGTTTATTGGTTATGAATTCGGGAAACCAAAGTATTTAGTTGATGAGTGTATAGAAAGGGGAGAATCTTTTGCAGCTTCTTTAAAAGGAATTTTTAGGTTAATAATAAAAGAAATTGATGAAAAAACAGGTTCTAAGGAAGTAAAAGAAGCTCCAGAACAGACTATTTATCTTTGTGATGTTCCTTTGATGACACCTAGAGGGACATTTATTATTAATGGCGCAGAAAGGGTTATAGTCAGTCAATTACATAGATCACCTGGTGTAAGCTTTGAAGAAGAAATCGAAGAAGAGACATTTAAGGGATCTTCAACTTATGTTGCACGTATAGTTCCTTATCGCGGAACATGGATAGAGATACAGTTTGATTTAAACGAGATAACATATATTGTGCTTGATAGAAAAAAGAAATTTTTATTGACAACTTTTTTAAGAGCATTAAGGTATGATAAAAATGACAAATCCAAAGGTTCTAACGAAGATATTCTTTCTTTATTTTTTAAATCCGAAAATGTTGAAATTAATGATAAAGATATAATTGGTAGAATTTTAGCAAAAGATATAATAGATAAAGCGACAGGAGAAATTATTGCCGAAGCGGGAAATTTGATAAGCAGTCAATTGTTTGAAAAAATAAAAAAATTAGAAGTAAAAAAAATTTCAACAATTGTTTTTGACGAGGGAAATCCATATGTTATATTATTAAAAACAATGGAAAAAGATAAATGTAAAAACTCAGAAAACGCATTATTTGAAATATATAAAAAGATGCGGCCAGGGGAACATGCTATTTTAAATGCGGCTGCCAATCTTTTTAAAGGATTATTTTTTGATCCGAAAAGATATAATTTAGGATATGTTGGAAGATATAAATTAAATAAGATAATAGGATTGAAAAACGCTAATGAAAAAATTTTAACGGAAGAAGATATAATTGAAACAATAAAAAAATTTTATGAAATAAATTTTAAAGGTCTTGAAAAAAGCGATATTGACCATCTCGGAAACAGGAGGGTAAGAAGCGTAGGTGAATTAGTTGAAAATCAATTCAGAGCAGGTCTTGCCAGAGTTGAAAGAATGGTCAGGGAAAAAATGACAATAATTGATATGAAAAATGCAATGCCAGCTAATCTTATAAATCCCAAACCTCTGGTTGCTGTATTAAGGGAATTTTTTGGAAGTTCACAGCTTTCACAATTTATGGATCAGGTAAATCCTCTTGCAGAACTTACTCATAAAAGAAGGATATCAGCATTAGGACCGGGCGGGTTAAACAGAGAAAGAGCCGGCTTTGAAGTAAGGGATGTTCATTATACTCATTATGGCCGTTTATGTCCTATTGAAACACCAGAAGGACAAAATATAGGGCTTATAACGTCGCTTGCAATTTACGCAAGGGTTAATGAATATGGTTTTATAGAAACACCCTATAGAAAAGTAAAAAATGGAGTTTTAACAAATGAAATTGATTATTTGGCTGCGGATAAGGAAGATGAGTTTTATATTGGACCTTCTGATGTTAAGACTGATGAAAAAGGTAAAATTATTCAGGATCCAGTGCTTGCAAGATTTAGGGGCGATTTTCCATTAGTACCACCAGATAAAATAGATTATATTGATATTTCACCAAAACAGGTTGTTTCTGTTGCAGCATCTTTAGTTCCATTTTTAGAACATGATGATGCTAATAGGGCACTTATGGGTTCTAATATGCAACGTCAGGGTGTTCCTTTACTTATGACTGAAGCTCCACTTGTTGGAACTGGAATGGAGAAAAAAACAGCGATTGATTCAGGTAGAGCAGTTATAGCAAGAAGTTCGGGAACTGTAATTTTTGTTGATGCGGAAACAATTGTTATTTTAAAAGACACAAAGGATGACGAAAATATAAAAGAAAATTTAGAAATATATCATTTAAAAAAATTCAAAAGAACAAATCAGGATACTGCTATAAATGAAAAACCACTGGTTAAAAAAGGTCAGATAGTAAAGGAAGGAGAAATAATTGCTGATGGTTCTGCTATGGATAAAGGGGAACTTGCACTCGGAAAAAATGTCCTTGTTGCTTTCCTGCCATGGTTTGGATATAACTATGAAGATGCTATAATAGTAAGTGAAAATTTATTGAAAAATGATACATTTACTTCTGTTCATATAGAAGAATATGAAATAGAAGCACGTGATACGAAATTGGGACCTGAAGAAATTTCAAGGGACATTCCTAATGTTAGTGAAGATTCGCTTAAGAATCTTGATATAAATGGTATAGTAAGAATAGGGGCTTATGTTAAGCCAGGGGACATACTGGTTGGAAAAGTAACCCCAATAACAGCGAGTAATTTTACGCCAGAAGAAAAATTATTAAAGGCGATTTTTGGCTCTAAAGCGGATGAAGTTAAAGATTCATCCTTAAGAGTTCCACCAGGTATAGAAGGGATAGTTATTGATATACGTGAATTTTCGCGTAAAGAAAGAGGGAAGCGGAAAGATAAAGAGAATGAAAAAATAGAAAAATTAAAAAAAGATAGAAATTTAAAAATACAGGATATAGAAAAAAATTACAAAGAAAGATTAAAGGAAATTGAAAATAAAGATATAAGTAAAGAAGAAAAGGAAAAATTAATTTTATTAGAAAAAGCATATTATGAATTTACAAAACAAAAAATTGAAGATGAATTTAGAAATTTAAAAAATTTTAAAAATGATGATTTACCACCAGGTGTAAATAAAATTGTTAAAGTATTAGTTGCAAAAAAGAGGAAAGTTTCGGTAGGAGATAAATTATCAGGAAGGCATGGTAATAAAGGGGTTGTTTCCAGAATATTACGAGTAGAAGATATGCCTTTCCTTGCAGATGGAACTCCGGTTGATATTATCTTAAATCCTCTTGGTGTCCCATCAAGAATGAATGTGGGGCAATTATTGGAAACCCAACTTGGATACGCTGCCAAAAATTTAAAAGTAAAATTTATGACGCCTGTATTTAATGGAATAAAGGAGCAAGAAATTAAGGAATGGTTAAAAAAGGCTAATATTGATGAGGATGGTAAAACTATTTTATATGATGGAAGGACAGGCGAACCTTTTGAGAATAGAGTTACGGTTGGCGTAATGTATATGATGAAACTTATACATATGGTTGATGACAAGATTCACGCAAGGTCAATAGGACCTTATTCACTTATAACACAGCAGCCACTTGGCGGGAAAGCGCAATTTGGCGGTCAAAGATTTGGAGAAATGGAAGTATGGGCATTAGAAGCTTATGGCGCCGCATATACCTTGCAGGAGATGTTAACGGTAAAAAGCGATGACGTAGAAGGTAGAAAAAAATTATATGAAGCTATAGTTAGAGGTAAAAATATTTCCGAACCTGGAATTCCGGAATCTTTTAATGTTCTTGTTAAAGAGTTGCAAGGTTTAGCCCTTAATATTGAACTTGTAAAAAAGAAAAAATCTACTAAAAACAGTTAAAAGGAGATTTTTTTATGCCTAAGGATTCAAAGAAGAAAAAGAAAAAAATAATTGAGAAATATGAGAATGTAAAAAAAGATTTAATAGATTTATTACAAACAACAGAAGAGAAAAAATTAAAGGAAATTGATTTTAATGCGATAAAAATTTCTCTGGCATCACCTGAAATTATAAGATTATGGTCAAGAGGTGAGGTAAAAAAACCAGAAACAATTAATTACAGAACATTTAAACCAGAATTTGAAGGTTTATTCTGCGAAAGAATTTTTGGTCCAATAAAAGATTATGAATGCGCCTGTGGAAAATATAAAAAGCAGAGATATAAAGGTACTGTTTGTGATAAATGTTTAGTAGAAGTTACAGAATCTAAGGTTAGAAGGGAAAGAATGGGGCATATAGAACTTGCTGTCCCGGTTGTTCATATATGGTTTTTAAAGGGTGTTCCGAGTAAATTATCCTATTTATTGAATTTATCAACTAAAAATTTGGAAAGGGTTGCATATTATGAGAACTACATAGTGATAGACCCCGGAGATGCAACAGAATTCAGGAAATATGATTTAATAAATGAAGATGAATATGCAAAGTTAAAAGAAAAATACGGAGATAATTTTAATGCCCAGATTGGTGCAGAGGCAATCAAGACATTGCTTAAAGAATTAAATCTTGATAAATTAGCAAGAGAATTACGAAACGAAATAAGAAAAGTATCCTCAATGCAGAAAAAAAAGGATATAATAAAAAGGTTAAAAGTCATTGAAGCATTCAGGAAATCTGGAAATAAACCAGAATGGATGGTTCTGGATGTTTTACCTGTTATACCTCCGGAATTAAGGCCTCTCGTTCAATTAGATGGTGGAAGATTTGTGACATCAGATCTTAATGATTTATATAGAAGAATTTTAAACAGAAACAATAGATTAAAGAGATTAATGACTATAAATGCACCTGAATTAATTATAAAAAATGAAAAAAGGATGATACAAGAAGCTGTGGATGCTTTATTTGATAATGGCAGGCATGGAAGCCCTGTTTTAGGTGCAAGAAATAGACCTCTAAAATCTTTAAGTGATATGTTAAAAGGAAAGCAGGGACGTTTCAGACAAAATCTTTTAGGTAAAAGGGTTGACTATTCGGCAAGGTCAGTGATTGTTGTAGGTCCTACTCTTAAATTATATCAATGCGGATTGCCAAAAAAAATTGCTTTAGAACTTTTTAAACCGTTTATTATTAACAAAGTCCAGGAAATGGGTTATACAATTAAGAGTGCAAAGAAAATGGTTGAGCATATCCGAGCAGAAGTATGGGATATATTAGAGGATATTTTGAAAGACCATGTTGTCTTATTAAACCGTGCTCCAACTTTGCATAGACATTCTATCCAGGCGTTTGAGCCAATACTTATAGAAGGTAATGCCATAACATTGCATCCTCTTGTGTGCGGTGGTTTTAACGCTGATTTTGACGGAGACCAGATGGCTGTTCATATACCACTTTCATATGAAGCACAAATAGAAGCGAGATTCCTGATGCTTTCTTCGCTCAATATTATTTCGCCAGCCAGCGGAAAACCTATAACAGTTCCTAATCAGGATATAGTTTTAGGACTTTATTATCTTACAAAAGAAAAAAAAGGAACTGATCACAAAAAGATATTTTATTCGGATGAGGAAGCATTAATAGCGTATAATCATGATATCATAGGATTAAATGAAAAAATAATTGTAAAGATGAAAAATAAAAAAGTTGAAACAACCATAGGCAGAATAATTTTTAATAAAATACTTCCAGAAAATATTGAATTCGTTAATGATAAAATGGATAAAAAACAGATTACAAAACTTATTTCAAGAATTTTTGAACAGTATGGAACAAAAGAAACAGCAGATGTTCTTGATAAAATGAAAGAATTAGGTTTTAAATATGCCACTTTATCCGGCATGACAATAGGTATTGAAGATTTAAAAATACCGAAAGAGAAGGAAGAACTGGTTTTAAAAGCAGAAAAAGAGACACAAAATATACGTAAACTTTTTGAAAAAGGAACAATAACAGAAGGTGAAAGATATAATTCGATAATTGATATCTGGATAAGGACTACTGATAAAGTATCAGAATATATGATGAAAGAACTTGAGGAGGATAAAAGTGGGTTTAATCCTGTGTTTATGATGGCGGATTCAGGTGCGAGGGGTTCTAAATTGCAGATCCGTCAGCTTGCGGCTATGAGAGGTCTTATGGCAAAACCCCAGAAGAAAATAACAGGCGGTATAGGTGAAATTATTGAAACACCTATAGTATCAAATTTTAGAGAAGGTTTAACAGTTACTGAATATTTTATTTCAACTCACGGAGCAAGAAAAGGATTAGCTGACACTGCTTTAAAAACTGCTGAGGCTGGATACTTAACAAGAAGATTAATTGATGTGGCTCAGGATGTTATAGTTACAGAAGAAGATTGCGGAACTGTAAATGGTATAAATATAACTGCTATAAAAGAAGGTGGAGAAGTTATAGAGTCATTAAGCGATAGAATATCATGGTGTGTTGCGCTTGACAATGTTGTTGATTTAATAACTGACGAGGTAATAGTTAAGGCTAATTCGCTGATAACGCCTGCCATTGCAAAACAGATAGAAGAGGCAGGTTATGAAAAAATAAGAGTAAGGTCGGTTTTAACTTGCGAAACTAAAAATGGAGTATGCGCAAAATGTTATGGAGCAGATCTTACAACTGGAAGATTGGTAGAATTAGGAGAAGCGGTAGGTATAATTGCCGCTCAATCCATAGGTGAACCAGGTACACAATTGACTTTGAGAACATTCCATGTTGGCGGGACAGCTAGCAGGATTGTTGAACAAAAAGAAATAAGAGCAAAGCATGATGGTAAAGTTACATTTTCTAATTTAAAATATATTGTAAATCAGGAAAAAGATATGATTGTTACGAATAGGAATGCAGAGATAAGTATATATGATGAAAAAAATGTTGAAAGAGAATTATTGCATATACCTTATGGAACTACATTAAAAGTAAAAGATGGAGATGAAATAAAAGTAGGTGATATTATTGGCCTTTGGGATCTTTACAATATACCTATTTTTACTGAAAAAGAAGGGATAGTCAGGTTTGATGATATTGATGAAGATACCATGATTGAACAAACAGATGTTACAACAGGACAATATGGGAAATTCATTATTGAAAGTAGAGATAAAAAGAAATATCCTCATATAAGCATTTTAGATGAAAAAAATGAAGTTCTTTTATCTTATTCGATTCCTGTTGGTGCGCGTTTAGAAGTTAACGACGGAGAAAAAGTTGAGGTAGGAAAAATTTTAGCAAAATTCCCGCGTGAACTCATGAAAACAAGAGATATAACAGGCGGATTACCACGTGTTGCAGAACTTTTTGAAGCCAGAAAACCTAAGAATCAGGCATTAATTGCAGAGATAGATGGGAGGGTTATTATTGAGGAAGACGAAAAAGATGGGTCAAGAAAAATTATTATTCAAAATGATAGTGGGTTTAAAAAACAATATACAATTCAGTCAGGTAAATATGTTAATGTAAGACAGGGTGATATAGTAGAATCAGGTGAACAATTAATAGATGGTAATATAAATCCACATGATATTTTAAATGTTCGCGGGGAAAGTGCTGTTCAGCAGTATTTGTTGAATAAAATACAGGAAGTTTATAGATTACAGGGCGTTACCATCCATGATAAACACATTGAAGTGATAATTCGTCAGATGATGAAGAAAGTTAAAATAGAAGACCCTGGTGATACTAAGTTTTTAATTGATGAGCAGGTTGATAGATTTGAATTTGAAAAAGAAAATGAAAAGGTTATCAAAGAAGGTAAATTTCCAGCAAAAGGCAAACCGTTATTACTCGGCATAACAAAAGCAGCTCTTTCAACAGAAAGTTTTATATCGGCTGCTTCATTTCAGGAAACAACCCGTGCTTTAATAGATGCTGCGGTCAACGGGAAAATAGATAATTTAAAAGGTTTAAAAGAAAATGTTATTATTGGTCATTTAATTTCAGCAGGGACTGGAGTTGAAAAATTTAAAAAATTTAAAAAAATAGAAAGGAGAAAATATTCAAAAAAAGTTAAAAAAGAGTAAATTTTTTTATTGACAATCTTTTAAGAATTTATATAATATTTAAGTTATTTTAATGTTCTTTTAAGATTTCTTAGGAAAGACTTTTTTGAATAAATAAAGACGGAAAAGTTTTTCCGTCTTTTTGCATTTAAAATATATAAAAAAAGATTTTTATGGAGGAAAAATTGCCTACTATAAATCAATTAATTAAAAAAGGCAGGAAAATACAGAGAAAAAAAACAAGCGCTCCTGCATTAAAGGGTTGTCCACAGAAAAGAGGAGTTTGCACAAGAGTATATATTGTAACTCCGAAAAAACCAAATTCTGCGTTGCGGAAAGTAGCAAGGGTTAGACTCACCAATAAAATGGAAGTTATAAGTTATATACCTGGTGTGGGGCATAACTTGCAGGAGCATTCAATTGTGCTTATAAGAGGTGGAAGAGTAAAAGATTTGCCGGGAGTAAGATATCATACTATAAGAGGAACACTTGATACTTTAGGAGTCGCGGATAGGAAACAGGGCAGATCCAAATATGGAGCTAAAAAACCTAAAGAGGTTAAAAAAACTTAAAAATAGGAGAAAAACTAAATGGGTAGAAGGAAAAAAAGAGAAGAAAGAGACATTGCGCCAGACCCAAAATATAATAATGTTTTTGTTTCCAGATTAATAAATTGTGTAATGCTTGACGGGGAAAAAAGCGTTGCGGAAAAAATTATTTATGGTGCATTTGAAATCATTGCAAAGCAGGGCAAAGAACCAATACAAGTTTATAAAACAGCGCTTGAAAATGTAAAACCAATGCTTGAGTTAAAATCAAGAAGAATTGGTGGAGCAAATTATTTAATACCTGTAGAAGTTGAGCCTGAACGGAGATTGTCGCTTGCAATTCGGTGGATAGTTAATGCTGCAAGAGAAAGAAAAGAAAAAAGTATGATGGAAAAATTGGCGAATGAAATTTTAGCAGCAGCAGCAAATGAAGGTGGGGCAGTAAAGAAAAAAGAAGAAACGCATAAAATGGCAGAAGCTAATAAAGCTTTTGCGCATTTTAAATGGTAAATCTAAGGAGTGTTATTTATGACTCGTGAATATCCTTTAAAAAAAGTAAGAAACATAGGTATAATGGCACATATTGATGCAGGGAAAACCACATTAACAGAAAGAATTTTATATTATACCGGTAAAGTGCATAAACTTGGTGAAGTTCATGATGGCTCTGCAACAATGGATTGGATGGAACAGGAAAAAGAACGTGGTATAACGATAACTTCTGCGGCAACAACCTGTTTCTGGAAAGAACATAAAATAAATATTATAGATACCCCTGGACACGTTGATTTTACAATTGAAGTTGAACGCAGTTTAAGGGTATTAGATGGTGCTGTGGCTGTTTTTGATTCTGTAAACGGAGTTGAACCCCAAACAGAAACAGTATGGAGACAGGCAGACAAATACAAAGTTCCAAGGATTGTTTTTTTAAATAAGATGGATAGAGTTGGAGCTGATTTTTGGATGTCTGTAAACAGTATTGAAACTAAATTATCTGCAAAACCTCTCCCAATTCAATTGCCGATTGGCACAGAAGATAAATTTAAAGGGGTTATTGATTTAATAGAAATGAAGGCAGTTATATGGTTGGAAGAAACCTTAGGTGCAAAATATGAAATAATAGATATTCCAGAAGAATTTAAATTTGAAGCAGAAACAAATAGAGAAAAAATGATAGAAATAATATCGGATTTTGACGAAGAAGTAATGAATGATTTTTTAGAAGGGAAACAAATACCATCAGAAAATATAATAAGGGCAATAAGAAAAGGAACACTTTCTTTTTCTATAGTGCCTGTTTTATGCGGTAGTGCTTTTAAAAATAAAGGTGTTCAGCCAGTTTTAGATGCAGTTGTAAATTTTTTACCTTCTCCTGATGACCTTGGAACGATTAAAGGTTTTAATCCCGATAATGAAGAAGAAATAATAGAAAGGAAAATTAATGATGATGAACCATTTACTGCACTTGCTTTTAAAATAGTCACAGACCCTTATGTGGGCAGGTTGACTTATTTTAGAATTTATTCTGGCAAAATTGAAACAGGTTCTTATATTTATAATTCAACCCAAAAAGTAAAAGAACGTATAGCCAGGCTTTTAAGGATGCATGCGAATCAAAGGTACGACATAAAAAAAGCACATTCCGGTGATATAGTTGCAACTGTTGGTTTGAAAAATACTTTTACAGGTGATACTTTGAGTAATGAAAATCATCCAATTATACTTGAAAAAATTTTATTTCCAGAACCGGTTATTTTTGTTGCTGTTGAACCCAAAACGCGCGTTGATCAGGAAAAAATGGGTGTTGCTCTAAATAAACTTGCAGAAGAAGATCCGACATTTAAAATTAAAACAGATCCGGAAACAGGACAAACTATAATATCAGGTATGGGAGAACTACATCTTGAAATAATTGTTGACAGAATGAAAAGAGAATTTAATGTTGAAGCAAATATAGGTAGACCTGAAGTAGCTTATAGGGAAACAATATCACAAAAAGCATCTGCAGAAGGAAAATATATAAGGCAAACAGGTGGTAGAGGACAGTATGGACATGTAATTTTAGAAGTAGAACCGAATAAAAAAGGGGCTGGTTATAAATTTATTAATAAAATTGTTGGTGGAATTATACCAAAAGAATATATTCCAGCAGTTGATAAAGGAATAAAAGAAGCAATGGAAACAGGTGTTATAGCAGGTTATCCAGTATGTGACGTGATTGTAACTTTATATGATGGTTCTTTTCATGAGGTTGATTCATCAGAAATAGCATTTAAAATAGCTGGTTCGCTTGCTTTTAAAGAGGCATTCAAAAAAGCTTCACCTTTAATTTTAGAACCAATAATGGAAGTAGAGGTGGTTACTCCAGAAGAATTTATGGGCGATGTAATAGGGAATTTAAATGCAAGGAGAGGAAAAATAGAAAGAGTAGAAAAGAAAGGGAAAGTGCAGGTTATAAAATCTTTCGTTCCTCTGGCAGGTATGTTTGGATATTCAACTGATTTGAGGTCTTTATCTCAAGGTAGAGCTAATTATACAATGCAATTTTCAAGTTATGAACCTGTACCAAATAATTTAAAAGAAGATATACTTAAAAAATATGCCGGTAACAGGTTAACATAAAGGAACAAGGAGGAAGAGATATGAGTAAACCTAAATTTGAGAGGACAAAGCCGCATGTAAACGTAGGGACAATAGGGCATGTTGATCATGGTAAGACGACATTGACAGCGGCATTGACAAAAGTAATGGAGAAGAAAGGATTATCGAAATATGTATCATATGATGAGATAGCAAAGGCATCAGCGGCGCAGGGGAGAAGAGACGAGACAAAGATATTAACGATAGCGATATCCCATGTAGAATACTCGACAGAGAAGAGGCATTATGCGCATGTAGATTGTCCTGGGCATGCGGATTATGTGAAGAATATGATAACAGGAGCAGCGCAGATGGATGGAGCGATATTAGTAGTATCAGCGGCAGACGGTCCAATGCCACAGACGAGGGAACATATATTGTTGGCGAGGCAGGTAGGAGTGCCATATATAGTAGTATTTTTGAATAAGGTAGATTTAGTAGAAGATCCGGAGATATTAGATTTAGTAGAAGAGGAGACAAGGGATTTATTGAAGAAGTATGAATTTCCTGGGGATAAAGTGCCGGTGATAAGGGGGTCAGCGATAAAGGCATTACAGGAGCCAGAAGGGGAATGGGGAAAAAAGATATTAGAGTTGATGGAAGCATTAGACACATATATACCGGAGCCAAAGAGAGAGATAGAAAAGCCATTTTTAATGGCGGTAGAGGATGTATTTTCGATAACAGGAAGAGGGACAGTAGCGACAGGAAGGATAGAGAGGGGGAAGGTAAAATTAAATGAAGAAGTAGAGATAGTGGGTATAAGAGATACATATAAGACGGTAGTAACAGGGATAGAGATGTTCAGGAAGTTGTTGGATGAAGGGATAGCCGGAGACAATGTAGGATTATTATTAAGGGGGGTAGAGAAGGATGGGATAGAGAGAGGGCAGGTAATAGCAAAGCCTGGTTCAATAACGCCGCATAAGAAATTCAAGGGGAAGGTATATATATTGACGAAGGATGAGGGTGGTAGGCATACGCCATTTTTTAGCAATTACAGGCCGCAGTTTTATTTCAGGACGACAGATGTAACAGGGTCAATAAAGTTGCCGCAGGGAGTAGAGATGGTGATGCCTGGAGATAACGTTGAGATGGAAGTAGAATTAATAACGCCGATAGCGATGGAAAAGGAGTTAAGGTTTGCGATAAGAGAAGGCGGGAGGACAGTAGGAGCAGGTATTATTACTGATATTATTGAATAAATAAAAAGGAAGAGGAGCAAAAAATGCAAATAGAAACTCAGAAAATCAGAATAAGATTAAAAGCATATGACCATAAACTTTTAGATAAATCTGTTACTGATATAATAAAAAAAGTTAAAGAAACAGGTGCAAAAGTTTTTGGTCCTATACCTCTTCCAACGCAAAAACATAAATATACAATCTTAAGGTCGCCTCATATAGATAAAAAATCAAGAGAACAGTTTGAAATGAGAATACATAAAAGATTAATTGATATCGTTGAACCAAATAATGATACTGTGGAGAAATTAAAAAATCTCGATTTACCAGCAGGTATTGATGTTGAGATAAAATTGTAATTAGATTTTTATGGAGGTTTAACTTTGATACAAAATTTATTTGGAAAGAAAATAGGAATGACACAGATTTTTAATAAAAAAGGGGAAGCTATTCCTGTTACTGTTATAAAAGTTGAGGATTCTTTAGTTGTTGATAAAAAAATAGAAGAAAAAGAGGGGTATAATGCTTTAAAAATTGGTTTTGGTGATAATGTAAAACCTAAAAATTTAAGCAAACCCATAAAAGGTATTTTTAAAAATGAAAAGAAAAATATTAATTTCCCTTTTAAAAAAACTCTAAAAGAGATAAAAGTTGATAAAGAAGACATTGATAAATATAAAATAGGAGATGTTATTACAATAGAAATTTTTAGAGAATTTGAAAATAAAAAAGTTGATATTGTAGGAATTACAAAGGGAAAAGGAACCCAAGGTGTTATGAAAAGATGGGGTTTTAAAGGTGGCAGAGCAAGTCACGGTTCCATGAGTCATAGAAGACCCGGTAGTATCGGTTCTAATACTTTCCCTGCGAGGGTTTTAAAAAATAAAAAAATGGCTGGGAGAATGGGCGGAAGAAAATTTACTGTATTGAATTTAAATGTTGAAAAGGTTGATATTGAAAATAAATTTATGTTAGTTAAAGGTGCTGTCCCTGGAAATAATAATCAAATAGTTTTAATAAGAAAAAGCAAAAAAGATAATTAATATTATGGAGAAAAAAATGAAACTCAATGTATTTGATATGGAAAATAAAAAAGTAGAAGAATTTGAATTAGATGATAAAATTTTAGATGTTAAAGTAAAAGATGACTTATTGCACAATGTTTTGCTTGCTTATTTAAATAATCAGCATATAGGTTCAGCCCATACAAAAACAAGAGGAGAAGTTTCAGGAGGCGGAAGGAAACCATGGAGGCAGAAAGGAACAGGCAGAGCAAGACATGGTAGTATAAGGTCGCCTATCTGGAAAGGTGGCGGTGTAACTTTTGGTCCACGTGCTCATAAAGTAAGGTATAAAGTTAATAAAATAGAAAATAAAAAAGCTCTACAGGCAATTTTAGCGAAAAGAGTAAAAACTAATGATATAATTTTATTAAATGAATTCAGTTTAACTGAAAATAAAACAAAAACAGCAGCAACGATTCTTAACAGGTTTATTGCAGATAATCAAAAAACATTATTGATACTTGAAAAGACAGATTCTTCAGTTATAAGACCTGTTAAGAATATTAAGTGGCTTAAGATCACAAAGGCTTCTGAAGTTAATGTTTATGACCTTTTTATATATAATAAAATTTTAATAACTAAAAACGCTGTAGAAAAATTATTGGCGAGGTTCAATTAAAATGGATGCATATGCAATCGTAAAAAGACCTTTGATAACAGAAAAAGGTACTTTTATTAAAGAGAAAGGTAATTATTATTCTTTTGAAGTAGATAAAAATTCTACAAAAACAGAGATAAAAAAAGCAATTGAAGAAATATTCAAGGTCCATGTTTTAGATGTAAAAACAGTTGTTTTACCCGGTAAAAGCAAAAGATTTGGCAGGTCAATTTCAGCTGCTAAAAAATTTAAAAAAGCATATATAAAGATAAAGTCTCAGGAAAAAATAGAAATAATAGAAGGAGTATAAGGAATGGCTATAAAAGAATTAGATCCAGTTACGCCGTCAAGAAGACAGATGACGGTAGATACCAAGGAAGATATAACCAGAGAAAAACCAGAAAAAAGATTGACCAAAGGTATAAAAAAATCTTCTGGTAGAAATAATCTTGGTAGAATCACATCAAGATTCAGAGGTGGTGGTCACCGCAAAGTATATAGAATAATTGATTTTAAAAGAGATAAAAAGGATATTCCTGGTATTGTTGAAACTATTGAATATGATCCAAATCGTAATGCAAGAATTGCATTGATTAAATATAAAGATGGAGAAAAAAGATATATTATAGCACCGCTTGGACTAAATGTGGGCAGCAAAGTTATAAGTTCAAAAGAAGCTGAAATAGAAATCGGAAATGCTTTGCCTTTAAGAAATATTCCAGTAGGGACAGTTGTGCATAATGTTGAACTGATACCTGGTAAAGGTGGTCAGGTTGCAAGAAGTGCTGGTTCTTTTGTTCAAATAATGGGGAAAGAAGGGAATTATGCAATAGTTAAACTTTTTTCAAATGAAATAAGAAAAATTCATTTAGATTGTATGGCAACAGTTGGACAGGTAGGAAATCCTGATTATGAAAATATAGTTATAGGAAAAGCAGGGAGGTCAAGGTGGATGGGTATAAAACCCCGAACTAGAGCAATTGTTATGAATCCTGTTGACCATCCAATGGGTGGAGGAGAAGGGAAATCTAAAAGTGGTGAGCATCCAAGATCTCCAACAGGAATTAAAGCAAAAGGTTTTAAAACAAGAAATAAGAAAAAATATTCAAATAAATATATTATAATGCATAGGAATCAGGCAGGAGGTCAGATATGAGGTCTTCAAAAAAAGGGCCGTATATAGACCAGAAACTTCTAGATAAAGTTTTAAGAATGGTAAATGCCGGTGAGAAAAAAGTAATTAAAACTTGGTCAAGAAGATCAACTATATCACCAGAGATGGTTGGTTTAACATTTGCTGTTCATAATGGAAAAAAATTTGTTCCTGTTTATGTCACAGAAAATATGGTGGGACATAAACTTGGGGAGTTTTCGCTAACGAGGATTTTCAAAGCGCATGGCGAACATAAAAAAGAATCAACAGAAAAGACATAAGTAGATAAAAGGAGTTAAAATGGAAGCAAAAGCTAAAATAAGATTTTTAAGAATGTCACCGAAAAAAATTAGAGTGGTTGCTGATACAATAAAAAGGACAGATGTAAATACAGCTCTAACTAAATTAAAATTTATTAATAAAGCTGCCTCACTGCATTTAAGCAAAGTTTTAAAATCAGCAATTAATAATGCAACAAAAAATTTCGGAGTTGATATTGATAAATTATATATAAAAGACATTATAATTGATTCAGGGTCTGTATTAAAATATGCAAAAAGATTTATCCCCAGGGCGTTTGGCAGAGCATCTCAGATACATAAAAGGACATCGCACATTACCGTGATTGTTACTGATAATAAAACAGTAAGGAGCAAATAAACTATGGGTCAAAAGGTACATCCCGAAGGTTTAAGATTAGGTATAAACAAAAACTGGAAGTCAAGATGGGTTTCCAAAAAAAATTTTAAGGAATTTTTAATGGAAGATCAGATGATAAGAAAACATATAAAAGAAAATCTAAAAAATGCAGGCGTGGCAAAAGTAGAAATAGAAAGAGCAGGTAGTAAAGCAATTATAAGAATACATACATCTAAACCCGGAATGATAATTGGAAGAAAAGGAATAGAAGTTGAAGAACTAAAAAAAGGATTAGAAGAAATCACAAAAAAACAAATTCTCATTGAACCGGTTGAAGTTGTAAAACCTGAAATTGATGCTCAACTCATAGCTGATAATATAGCCAGGCAAATTGAAAAAAGAGTATTATACAGAAGAGCGATGAAAAAGGCAATACAATCAGCAATGGAAGCAGAAGGAGGCGCTCAGGGTATCAAAGTTTGCGTTTCTGGCAGATTGCAAGGAGCAGAAATAGCAAGAGAAGAATGGTACGTTTCTGGTAGAGTTCCTTTACAAACGTTAAGAGCAGATATTGATTATGGTTTTGAAGTTGCTAAAACTACCTATGGGACAATAGGGATTAAAGTATGGGTTTTTAAAGGTGAAAAAATAGGAAATAATAAAAAGGTTAATAAGGAGTAAGAAAAATGTTAATGCCGGCAAGAGTTAAATATAGAAAACAGCAAAGAGGAAGAATGAAAGGAATCGCAACAAGTGGCAATAAAGTAAATTTTGGCGAATATGGTTTGAAAGCATTGGAACCAGCGTGGATAACAGCTAAACAGATAGAAGCAGCTCGCGTCGCAATAAATAGAATGTTAAAAAAAGGTGGGAGATTATGGGTTAGAATTTTTCCTGATAAACCTTTTACTAAAAAACCTGCAGAGACGAGAATGGGTAAAGGAAAAGGGATGCCTGAATACTGGGTTGCTGTTGTAAAACCCGGCAGGATTTTATTTGAATTGGGCGGTGTTGCACTTGATATCGCAGAAGATGCTTTTAAAAGTGCAGCGGCTAAATTACCTATAAAAACAAAATTTATACATAGATATGATAAATAAGTTAAATCGCTGGAGGAATTAAATGAAACCGCAAGAGATAAGAGACCTAACAGAAGCAGAGATAGAAAGAAAGATAAAAGAATTAAAGGAAAATTTATTTAAATTAAAAGTAAAATTATCAACAAAGCAATTAGAAAAAACTCATCAGATAAAATTTATTAAAAAGGATATAGCAAGATTAATGACAATTATGAATGAAAAAAAAAGCAGACAAAAACAAAAGGAGGCAATTAAAGGATGAATTCTGGAGTAAAGACGAATAATAGAAAAGTTCTCACAGGTAAAGTTATAAGCAATAAAATGGATAAAACAATAATTGTTGCTATTAATAGGTTTATCAAACATCCATTATATGGAAAATATATAAGAAAAACTACTAAACTTATGGTTCATGATGAGAAGAAAGAATGCAATGTTGGTGATATAGTTTTAATAAAAGAAGTAAGACCAATAAGTAAGAAAAAGAATTGGCTGTTAGTAAAGATAATAAAGAAAAATCAACAACCAAATATAGAATTGAAAAAAGATGAAATAGAAATTGATAATGGGAGTGAAAAAGATGATTCAGGTACAAACTAAATTAGAAGTTGCGGATAATTCGGGCGCAAAAGTTATAATGTGTATTAAGGTTTTAGGTGGCACACGCGCAAGGTATGCAACCATTGGCGATGTTATTGTTGCATCTGTAAAAGATGCATTACCAGACGCTGAAGTTAAGAAAAAAGATGTTGTAAAAGCGGTTATAGTGAGGGTGAAACAGAAAATTAGAAGAAAAGATGGCACCTATGTAAGATTTGATAATAATTCAGCGGTATTAATAAATGATCAATTACAACCGCGTGGAACAAGAATCTTAGGACCAGTAGCAAGAGAATTAAGAGAAAAAAATTTCCTGAAAATTATTTCACTTGCACCAGAAGTTGTTTAAAGGAGAAAAAAGTAATGAAAGTAAAAATTAAAAAGAACGACATAGTAACAGTTATAAAAGGTAACGATTTTGGCAAAAGCGGGAAAGTTTTAAGAGTTTTTCCAAAATTAAGAAAAGTTATAGTTGAAAAGGTAAATTTTGTGAAAAGACATAGTAGACCTACTCAAAAAGTCAAACAGGGAGGTATTATTGAAAAGGAAGCGCCTATTTCAATAGCGAATGTAATGCTTATATGTAATAAATGTGGCAAAAAAACAAAAGTAAAAATTGGACAATATGGTGATAAAAGAGTTAGAATTTGTAAAAAATGCAATGAAATGATAGATGAGAGTAAGTAAAGGAGGATAAAAGTAAAGATGGTTGCAAGATTAAAAGAAAAATATGAAAAAGAAGTTGTAAAAAGCATAACGCAGGAAAAAGGCTATAAAAATAGGTATCAGGTTCCTAAACTTGAAAAAATAGTTATTAATATGGGGGTTGGTGAAGCAACCCAGAATATTAAGATTTTAGATCAAGCTGTTGAAGATCTTAAAATGATATCAGGACAAATGCCAGTAATAACAAGAGCAAAAAGTTCAGTTTCTGCTTTTAAATTAAGGGGAAATATGCCAATTGGTTGTAAAGTAACTTTAAGGGGAGAAAGAATGTATGAGTTTTTAGATAGATTGATTTCAATAGCATTACCGAGGGTAAGAGATTTTAACGGTATCCCAAGGAATTCATTTGATGGGAGGGGTAATTATACTCTTGGAATTAAAGAACATATTATTTTCCCAGAAATCAAACATGACAAGATAATTCAGATTCTTGGTATGGATATAACTTTTGTGACAAATGCTAAAGATGATGAAAATGCATTTTTATTACTTCAGAATTTAGGTTTACCCTTTAGAAAGAAATAAATAGAAAGAGGAGGATATTGTGGCACGACTCGCAATAATTAATAAAGCAAAAAGAAAACCCAAATATAAAATTAGACAAAGAAATCGTTGTTTTTTATGTGGAAGACCACGCGGCTATATGAGAGAATTTGGTTTATGCAGGATTTGTTTTAGAGAATTAGCATACAGAGGCGAAATCCCTGGTATTAGAAAAGCAAGCTGGTAAGGAGGAAATATGGATCCAATTGCTGATATGTTAACAAGAATAAGAAATGCAAATTTGAGATTTAAAGAAAGTGTAGATATGCCTTCATCAAAAATAAAACAAAATATAGTAAAATTATTAAAAGAAGAAGGTTTTATCAAAGGATATAAATATATAGAAGATAATAAGCAAGGAATAATAAGGGTATATTTAAAATATGCAAATAATAATAAAAAGAGAATTATTAATAGTTTAAGGAAAATAAGTTTGCCATCAAGAAGAATTTATGTAAAGGCAGATAAAATACCTAAAATTAAAAGTGGCATTGGAATTTTGATTTTATCAACACCAAAAGGTATTATGACAGATAAATCTGCACGAGAAATGCATTTAGGCGGCGAAATAATTTGTGAAATCTGGTAAAAAGGAGAGATTATAATATGTCCAGGATAGGTAAAAAGATTATAGAAATTCCAGATAGTATAAAAATATTAAAAGAAGAGAAAATTCTGAGAATTGAAGGACCAAAAGGGAAAACAGAATTTGAAACAAATGATAATTTTGATTATATTATAGAAAATAAACAGATACAGATAGTTCCGAAAGTAAAAGAAATGGATAAGAAGATTAAATCTTTTTATGGACTTCAAAGAGTAATTTTAAACAATAAAATAAAAGGTGTGTTGAATGAATATGTAAAATCACTTATATTACAGGGAACTGGTTATAAAGTACAACTTCAAGGCAGTAAATTGAATTTTTCTGTTGGATTATCTCATCCTTTTATTTATGAGATTCCCAAAGGTGTTAAAGTTGTATTAGAAGAAGTTAATAAAACTTTTAAAATTATAGTTTCAGGTATAGATAAACAACTTGTTGGTTTAGTAGCGGCTCAAATAAGAGATATTAAAAGAGTAGAACCATATCAGGGTAAAGGAATATTATACGAAGGCGAGAGAATAAGAAGAAAAGTTGGGAAAAGTGTTGCGGCAACAGGTGCTGGGGGAAAATAAATTAAATTTGGAGGATATTTTATAAAATGAGGATTAAAAAGAAAACTTTAGAAAAAAATGCAAAGAGAATAATAAGGCATTTAAGAATAAGAAAAAAGATATTTGGAACAAAAGAAAAACCGCGTTTATGTATATTTAAAGGAAGTACAACAATTTATGCACAGGTTATAGATGATAGTGAAAATAGAACTTTGTTTGGTATTGCAACAAATTCAAAAGAGGTTAAAGATAAAATTAAAGGGAATAATAAACATGGAGCTATTGAATTAGGAAAAATAGTTGCACAAAAATGTAAAGAAAAAGGAATAG
This sequence comes from Candidatus Methylomirabilis sp., assembly GCA_020722985.1. GTDB lineage: Bacteria > Oederibacteriota > PGYV01 > PGYV01 > DYJU01 > DYJU01. The sequence continues at coordinate 23,776 of DYJU01000002.1, read as the reverse complement.
TTAATGTTGTATTTGATAGCGGCGGTTATAAATATCACGGAGTTGTTAAATCCTTTGCAGATTCTGCAAGAGAATCTGGATTAAAATTTTAGATAAAAATAATTAAAGGAGGATTTTTTTGAAAGAAAAAAATGATTTGAAAAATATGGATTTAAAAGAACGGATTGTTCATATAAACAGGGTGGCAAAGGTAGTAAAAGGAGGAAAACGTTTTAAATTCAGTGCGCTTGTTGTTGTTGGTGATGGGCATGGCTCAGTAGGTTATGCCCTTGGCAAAGCGAGGGAAGTTCCTGATGCAATTAGAAAAGCAACTTCAAGGGCAAAGAAAAATCTTATTAAAATACCTTTAAAAGGAACAACAATACCTTATGAAGTTACAGGAGATTTTGGTGCTGCAAAAGTCATTTTAAAACCAGCAGTTCCCGGGACGGGTGTTATAGCCGGTTCAACAATGAGAGCAATTGTTGAATCTGCTGGTATACACGATATATTAACAAAATGCGTTGGGAGGACAAGTAATCCTTTCAATGTAGTTTATGCAACTTTTAAAGCGCTGTCAACATTGGAAGTACCCGAAAAGATAATTTTATTAAGAAAGGGGAAACAGGATGACAAGACTCAAAGTTAAATTAAAAAGAGGATTGGCAGGCAAAGATAAAAGAATTATAAAAATAATAAATGCTCTTGGTCTTAAAAAAACAGGAGATGTAAAAATTTTTAAAAAAAATAAATCTATAGAAGGTATGATAAAAAAAGTATTTTATATGGTTGAAGTGAATGAAGAAAATTAACTGTTCTGCGGAGGAATAAATTTATGCAATTTAAAGAACTCAAAATAAATAGAAAAAAGAGAAGAAAAAAAACAGAAGTTGGTCGTGGTCCAGGAAGCGGAACTGGAAAAACAGCTGCACGCGGTCATAAAGGACAGAGGGCAAGAAGTGGCGGAAGGAAACCACCGTGGTTTGAAGGTGGTCAGCAAAGATTGGTCAGAAGATTACCTAAAAGAGGATTTAAAAATATTTTTAGAGAAGAGTATAAAATAATAAATTTGAAAGATATAAATCAAAAATTTGATGCTAATGCTACAGTTGATATTGATAGTTTAATTGAAAAAAATTTAATTAAAAATAAAGAATTAAAAATAAAAATTTTAGCGGATGCGGATGGCGATATTTTAAAACCTTTAAAAATAAAAGCACATAAATTTTCTAAAAGTGCAGTTGAAAAAATAAAAAAAGCAGGCGGAGAGGTGGAGATTATAAAATGATGGATTCGTTTACAAATATTTTTAGAATACCAGAATTAAAAAAAAGGATATTTTTTGTTTTAGGTATGATTTTTGTTTTTAGATTAGGTGCGCACATACCTACGCCCGGGATAAATATTCAGGCAATGAATAATTTAATACAGGCAGAAGCAGGTGGATTTTTGGGTTTTTATGATTTATTTTCAGGTGGCGCTTTAAGAAATTTTACCATATTTTCACTCGGTATAATGCCATATATTTCAGCATCTATTATAATACAATTATTAACTGCGGTAATTCCAACTTTAGAAGCCCTTGCAAAAGAAGGAGAAATAGGTAGAAAAAAAATAACACAGTATACAAGATATTTAACAGTTTTAATCTGCATCATTCAATCGCTTGGTATTACATTTTGGTTAAGGCAATTACGGGTTGGCGAATTATCTATTGTTCCAAATTATAATATTTTATTTTTAATTACCACAGTTATAACTTTAACAGCAGGAACAATTTTTCTAATGTGGTTAGGTGAGCAAATGACAGAGCATGGCATAGGCAATGGGATGTCAACATTGATTTTTGCCGGGATTGTAGCCAGAATACCAATAGAAATAGGACGTATGATAGGGCTTTTAAAATCAGGATCCATATCATTGTTTCAGGTTTTATTTTTTGTTGCTATTATAATAGTTTTAACTGGTCTTGCTGTTGTTTCACAGCAATCATATAGAAGATTACCTGTTCAGTATGCCCAGAGAATAGTTGGTAGAAAAATTTATAGAGGGCAGAGTACTCAATTACCTTTAAAGATAGATTATTCAGGTGTTATTGCAGTTATTTTTGCATCCGCGGTTATGATATTTCCTTCAATGATAGCAAAATTTTTAGAAAGGCCAGGGGCAACCGGCTTAATTGCTAATATAACAATGTGGATAGAAAATTTATTATCTCCAGGTAAGATAATTTATACTATTTTATATGCAGGGCTTATAATATTTTTTTGCTATTTTTATACGGCAATTACATTTAATCCAAAGGATGTCGCAGAAAATATGAAAAAATATGGTGGGTTTATACCAGGAATAAGGCCTGGGGCACCTACAGCTGAATATATAAATGATATTTTGAGTCATATAACTTTAGGCGGTGCTTTACTTGTGACAATTATTGCGATTGTTCCAGATTTTATTGGCAAAGAATGGGAGTTGGGAATGTATTTTGGTGGAACAACACTTTTAATTGTTGTTGGGGTTGCACTTGATATTGTCCAGCAGATTGAATCTCATCTTCTTATGCGACATTATGAAGGCATTATGAAATCAGGAAGAATAAAAGGAAGAAGAATATAATTTATGCTAAAAGAGTTCTTTTTAATAAGAAATAAGCGAGGTAAGTAATATGATTTTTATATTATTAGGACCGCCAGGTGCGGGTAAAGGAACATATTCACAAAAATTGATAAAGAAATTTAATATACCACAGATATCGACAGGTGATATATTAAGAGAAGCGGTTAAAGGTAAAACAGAATTAGGAATGAAAGCAAAAGATTATATGGATAAAGGGTTACTTGTTCCTGATGATGTTATTATAGGAATAGTTGAGGACAGGATAAAAGAACCTGATTGTAAAAATGGTTTTTTACTTGATGGTTTTCCAAGGACAGTAGAGCAGGCAGATGCTTTAGAATATATTTTAAATAAAAATAAATTAAAACTTGAAGCAGTAATAAATATTAATGTAAAAAATGAAATACTATTTAAAAGACTAACAGGTAGAAGGTTATGTAAAAAATGCGGTGCAAATTTTAATATTTACACATTGCCATCGCAGAAAGAAGGAATATGCGACAGATGCGGAGGCGAACTTTACCAGAGAGATGACGATAAACCTGAGACGATAGAAAAAAGATTGTTAGTTTATACAAAACAGACAGCACCATTGATAGAATATTATAATAAAAGGAATATATTAAAAGAAATTGAAGCATCGGAAGGAACGATAGATGATATAGTTAAAAAGATTGAAGACATATTAAGTGGTGTTAATTAAATGCAAGAGAATGATATTCCATTAAAAGATTTTGCAGAAATTGAGAAACTAAAAAAATGTGGTCAGATAGTAAAAAATGTTCTTGAAAAATTAAAAGAACTGGCAAAGCCAGGACTTCCAACAGAGGAATTTCATAAAATGGCGATGAATGAAGTTAAAAAATATGGAGCCAAACCAGCTTTTTTAGGTTATCGCGGTTTCCCAAAATCAGTTTGTATATCAGTTAATAACGAAGTTGTTCACGGTATTCCTTCAAAAAAGAGAATTTTAAAAGAAAGCGATATTGTAAGTATTGATTTTGGCGTGGAATATGACGGTTATTTTGGGGATTCCGCAATAACTGTCCCGGTCGGAAAAATATCTGAAAAAGCAGAAAAGTTAATTAGAATTACTAAAGAAGCTCTTTTTGAAGGTATAAAAAAAGCAATGCCAGGATATAAACTTTATGATATTTCAGCAAGTATTCAGAAATATGTTGAAAAAAATGGATTTTCTGTAGTTAGAGAATATGTTGGACATGGCATAGGAAAACAACTGCATGAAAATCCGTTGGTCCCTAATTTTGGTAAAGAAGGAACAGGCCCTGATTTAAAACCTGGTATGGTTCTGGCTATTGAACCAATGGTAAATGAAAAAAGTTATAATGTAAAGGTTCTTGATAATAACTGGACCGTAGTAACCATTGACAATGGTTTATCCGCTCATTTTGAACATATGGTTGCTATTACTGAAAAAGAACCAATTATTTTAAGTTGTTGATATAAAAGGAGTCAAACTTAATGTCAAAAGAAGATTTAATAGAAACTGAAGGAACAATCATAGAAACTTTGCCTAATGCAATGTTCAGAGTTGAATTAAGCAATGGTCATAAGGTTTTAGCCCATGTTTCAGGAAAAATGAGAATGAATTTTATTAAATTATTACCAGGTGATAAAGTGACTTTGCAACTATCGCCCTATGACCTTACAAAAGGCAGAATTATTTTAAGGCATAATAAAAAATAAAACTTATTAAGGAGCTGAGTAAAAATGAAGGTAAGAGCATCTGTAAAAAAAATATGTGAAAAATGTAAGATAATAAGACGTAAAGGTGTTGTAAGGGTTATATGTGTTAACCCAAAACATAAACAAAGACAAGGATAAATAAAAGGAGGTTATAAATTGGCAAGAATAGCAGGAGTTGATTTACCTAAAAATAAAAGAATTGAAGCAGCTTTGCCATATATATATGGTGTTGGCTGGTCTTTATCTAAAAAAATTCTCAAAGAGGCAAATGTATCGCCTGATACAAGGGTTTTTAATTTAACAGAAGAAGAAATTCATAGAATACAATCTACAATTGTAAATTTAGGCATTAAAATAGAAGGTGATTTAAAAAAAGAAATATCACAGAATATTAAAAGGATGATGGATATAGGTTGTTACAGAGGTATTCGCCATAGAAAAGGACTACCAGTAAGAGGTCAGAGGACACGTTCGAATGCGAGAACGAGAAAAGGACCGAGAAAAATAGTTGGAACAAAAAAATTAGAAGCAAAACCAAAAGAATAAAATATAATATAAAGGAGGAAAAATTTGGCTAAAAAGAAACAGAAGCAAATTCCAGAAATTGCAATAGCACATATAAAGTCAACTTTTAATAATACAATAATAAGTATAACTTCAAAAAATGGGGAAGTTATATCCTGGGCAAGTGGTGGAACTATTGGTATGAAAGGCGCAAGGAAAAGCACCCCTTATGCTGCGCAGTTAGCAGCGGAAAAAGCAGGGAAACAGGCTTTAGATTTAGGCGTTAAGAAAGTTGAAATCTATGTCAAAGGACCAGGGGAAGGAAGAGAACCAGCAATAAGAGCTTTACAGGCGGTCGGACTTGATATTGTTTTAATAAAAGATGTGACCCCCATACCACATAATGGATGTAGACCACCTAAAAGAAGAAGAGTATAAATTAAAATAAAGGAGGATAAACTTGGCAAGATATACTAAAGCATTATGTAGATTATGTAGAAGAGAAGGAATTAAATTATTTCTAAAAGGTGACAGATGCTTAACTGAAAAGTGTTCATTTTCAAGAAGAAATTATATACCAGGAGTCCATCATACTGAAACTCATTTAAGGAAACTTTCAGAATATGGAAAACAGTTAAGAGAAAAGCAAAAAGCAAAAAGGATATATGGTATTATGGAACGCCAGTTTAAAAGATATTTTAATATTGCTAATAAAAAAGTTGGGGATACAGGGTTAAATTTGCTTAAACTTTTAGAAACCCGTCTGGATAATGTTATATACAGGGTTGGATTTGCAAAATCAAGGATAATTGCAAGGCAACTTGTAAGCCATGGAAAAATACTTGTGAACGGGAAAAAAGTTAATATACCTTCATATCAGGTTAAACCGGGTGAGGTTATATCAATAAAGGAAAAAGCAAGTTCACTTGAAATTATCAAGCAGGCAATAGAAGAATCAAAAAAGAAAGGAAATTTTCCTTCCTGGTTACAGGTAGATTTTGAAAAAAAAGAAGTAAGTGTAAAAAGTGAGCCAACCAGAACTGATATTGCAATACCAGTTCAGGAACAATTAATAGTGGAATTATATTCTAAATAAAAAAGAAAGGGGTTGTGCTAATATATGAAATGGAAAAACCTTCAAAAACCTAAAAAATTAGAAAAGCAGGATGTTAATGAAAAATTTGGAAGATTTATTTCTGAACCTTTTGAACGAGGATATGCAATTGCTATTGGAAACGCTTTACGCAGGATACTTTTATCGTCTATTCCTGGGGCTGCAATTACTTCAGTAAAAATAGAAGGGGTTCAACATGAATTTGCTACAATACCCGGTGTTGTAGAAGATGTATCAGAGATAATTATGAATTTAAAACAGATTAGATTAACTGTTGACGGTGAAACCCCAAAGAAAATATATTTAGATGTGGGAGGGGAAAGGGAAGTTTTAGCTGGCGATATAACTTTAAATAGCGATGTGCACATAGTAAATCCAGAATTACATATCGCAACCTTAACAAGCAGGGATGCCAGATTGCAGATGGAACTTGAATTGGATGTAGGACGCGGTTATGTTACAGCAGATAAGAATAAAAGGGATGATATGCCAATAGGTACTATACCGATAGACTCAATATTTACTCCAATAACAAATGTAAAATTAGAAGTTGAAAATACAAGAGTGGGTCAGATAACAGATTATGATAAATTAATTTTAGAAATAACAACAGATGGCAGAATTTCCCCGGAAACAGCGTTAACCCATGCCGCTTTAATATTAAGAGAACATTTAAATATATTTATTACCCAGGAAGGTGAAATTGAAATTAAGGAAGAGAAGATTGATGAAGAAAAAGAAAAATTAAAACTTTTATTAGAAAAGAGTGTAGAAGAATTAGAATTATCAGTCCGATCTTCAAATTGTTTAAAGAATGCAAATATTAAGACACTTGCAGATCTTGTTATTAAGACAGAAGTTGATATGCTACAATACAGGAATTTTGGAAGAAAATCATTAAATGAAATAAAAGAAGTACTTCAAGATATGGGATTATCGCTTGGTATGAAAATTGATAAAACTTTGTTAAAAGAAATAAAAAAATCAGCAAAAACGAAGAATAAAATTTAATTACAAAGGAGTATAGTAATGCGTCATAGAAAAAAAGGAAAAAGATTAGGAAGACCATCAGGTCACCGGAAAGCTGTTATTAAAAATCTTGCTAAACAACTTATTATGCATGGACGTATAAAAACCACATTAACTAAAGCAAAAATATTAAGAGAGATAATTGAGCCAATTATTACAAAAGCTAAAAATGATAGTTTGCATAATAGAAGGGAAGTTGCCAAAATAATAAATGATAAAAATTTAATAAGGAAGTTATTTTCTGAAATTGGTCTATTTTTTAAAGAAAGAAAAGGGGGATATACCAGAATATTAAAGTTTAAAAATAGGCCTGGTGATAATGCATTTGTTGTTTTTATTGAATTTGTGGATTACGATAAATTATATAAGAAACCGGAGAAAGAGAAAGAAAAAGAAAAAGAAAAAGAATAGTATATAATAATAAATAATATTAGGAGGTAGAAAAATGCCACTTGTTGGAACAAAAAAAATGTTTGAAAGAGCAAATAGAGAAGGATATGCAATTGGAGCTTTTAATGTGAATAATATGGAGATTTTACAGGCGATAGTTGATGCGGCTAAAGAAGAAAAAGCACCTTTAATATTGCAGGTATCGGCTGGTGCAAGAAAATATGCAAGACCTGGATATTTGATTCATCTTGTAAAAGCTGCGGAGGAAGATTCGGGACTTCCTATTGCTCTTCATTTAGACCATGGTGAAGATTTTGAAATATGTAAAGCCTGTGTTGATGGCGGATTTACATCAGTTATGATTGATGCATCTCGTTTACCTTTTGAAGAAAATATTAAATTAACAAAGCAGGTTGTTGATTATGCGCATTCAAAGGGAGTTGTTGTTGAAGCAGAACTTGGCAAACTTGCAGGCATAGAAGATGCGGTAAATGTTTCTGAGGCGGATGCTAAATTTACAAATCCAGATCAGGCTGCAGAGTTTGTAAAAAGAACGGGATGCGACTCTCTTGCAGTTGCAATAGGAACCAGTCATGGCGCCTATAAATTTAAAGGGGAAGCAAAACTTGATTTTAATAGATTAGAGCAGATAATGAAAGTATTACCACATGGTTATCCACTTGTTTTACATGGCGCTTCTTCTGTTCCACAGTATCTCGTTGAAAAATGCAATAAATATGGTGGAAAAATGCCAGGGGCCCAGGGCGTTCCAGAAGAAATGTTAAGGAAAGCAGCATCAATGGGTGTTGCAAAAATAAATATTGATACTGATTTGCGTTTAGCTATGACAGCAACAATAAGAGAAGTTTTTGTAACAAAACCAGAAGAATTTGATCCGAGAAAATATTTAGGACCTGCAAGAGATGCTATTAAAGAGTTAGTTAAACATAAAATAAAAGATGTTTTGGGTTGTAGCGGGAAGATATGATTCTTTGATATATAATTTTTATATTTTAGAAATTTCAGGTAGAAATTTATTTGGAATTTTTTAGCATTTTGCCCTTAGCGATATAGTGCAAAATAAAATGTTGCAAAAAAAGATAATTTATGTTGTAATTATTATTCCTTATATAATGTATTTATTTAGAAAGGAGTTTTTATGCAAAAGAATTATGAACTGAATTTATTTTTAAATCCATCTCTTACAGAAGAAGAGATTAATAAAATTTTAGATAAAATTAAAAATTACATTCAGGATGGCAAAGGTGAAATAGCAGAAGTTAGTCAACCTGATAAAAGAAAATTACCATATAAGATGAAAAAAAATAAAGAAGGATATTATGTTTTGATAAAATTTTTTTATGATAATTCATTAGTTAATAATTTAAGAGATAAAATAAAATTAGTTGACGGCGTAATAAGATTTTTTATATCTGTGGCTGTTGATATGAAAACAGCAACAAAAAATGAAATAAGAGAGGAGGCGGTGGAAAAGACAGTTGCGAATGGAGAAAATAATAAAATTGAAACTTCTTCAGATTTAAATGATATGTAAATGTTTATAAGGAGGGCAAAGATGGCAAATTTAAATAAGGTTTTTTTAATCGGAAATTTGACAAAAGATTTAGAGTTAAAATATGGTAAAAATGGACAACCTGTTACAAATATGAGATTGGCTGTAAATAGAGTTTATACCACGCAGAGTGGCGAGAAAAAAGAAGAGGTTTGCTACGTTAACATTGTTGTATGGGGCAAACAAGCTGAAAGTTGCACAACTTACCTGAAAAAAGGATCTTCCATTTTTGTAGAGGGCAGGTTACAATTAAGAACATGGGAAGATGAAGAAACCAAACAGAAAAAAAGTATGCTTGAAGTCGTTGCGGATAGAGTTCAATTTCTTGACAGATTTAAGAAGAATGAAAATGCGGTTTCGGAGCATTCTGCTGATGTTGGTGAAAATGTTGAAACGGAAGAGAAAGAACCATTTTAATAAAAGTATAATTGAATTTTGGAGGAATGAATGGCTGATAAGCAGATGAATAAAAGGTTTTTTGAAAAATCACTAGCTTTTAAAAGAATAAAAAAAAGAAAATGTAAATTATGTTCAAACAAAATAGAAGTAGTTGATTATAAAAATATTGAATTTTTAAAGAATTATATTACCGAAAGAGGGAAAATAATACCCCGAAGAGTAAATGGAAATTGCGCAAAACATCAAAGGATAATAACAAAAGCTATAAAGAAAGCGCGTGAAGTTGGATTTTTGCCTTTTCAAGCAGAATAGTTTTTAATTTATTTAAGGTAGAGATTTTATGCCATTTCAAATGGATTATTTTATTTTAAATTTTTTTGTTTTTATCTCTATTTTTTTATTGCTTGATTTTTTAATTTTTTTTATGATAAAACAAAAAGTAAATTGGGTAAATATAATAATAAGCAGTGTTGTTTATTTTGTAATCTTATTTATTATATTTATTTTTTTAATTAAAAAAGTAACGTTGCATAATTTTTTTGGATATATAAGTTCGGAATTAACAGTGAATTTTAAAAATTTTCTTCAAGGGGAGAAAATAAAAGAATTATCCGCAGAGGAAATAGAAAATCTTAAATTGTTTTTTGATTTTTTTATTGTTAAAATGATTCTGGCGTATATATTTGTGTTTTTTTTGCTGGTTTCCTTTTTAAATTATTATGTAATGAGATTATTTATGATAACTAAATATAAAATAATAAATGAAATGCCGAAGTTTAGAACATGGTATCTTAATGAAAAAGTTGTATGGGTTTTAATTTTTACGCTTTTATTAATTGCTTTAAAAAATTTTTTAAATAATGATATAATATATACATTTGCTATAAATATTATGTTTGTTCTTGCTAATTTATATTTTTTAATAGGGCTTTCGCTTACTTTTTTTTTCATGGAAAAATACAAAATACCATTTTGGGGACGGTTTTTTTTTGTTTTTATTATAATTTTATGGAGCCATTTGTCATTTATTATAATGTTGACAGGAGTTCTGGATACATGGTTTAATTTAAGAAAGATACAGAAAGGAGGCAACATGATATGAAAGTAATATTAAAAGAAAAGATAGATAGTCTTGGGAAAGCAGGGGATATTGTAAAAGTTAGCGATGGCTATGCTAGAAATTTTTTAATTCCAAAAGGTAAAGCAATTCCTGCTTCTGAAGGTAATACTAAATCGCTTCAAGAATATCTAAAGAAAAAACAGGAAATAAAAAAAGAGCAGGATGAAAATTTAAAAAAAGTTTTAGAAAAGATAAAAGGTGTTGAAATTACTATTAAGAAAAAGGCAGCAGATGATAATAAACTTTTCGGCTCTGTAAGTGAGATAGAAATAGCAGAGGAATTAAAAAAAATAGGTTTTAATGTTGAAAAAAATAATATTAAATTGGAAAAGCATATTAAAGAAACAGGAATTTTTTTAATCCCCATAGTTTTAAAAGCAGGGTTTGAAACAAATATTAAAGTATCAATTATTGGAGAGAAATAAAAATAAGAAGGCTTTTATGGATAAGCAGGAAATAAAAGGTAAAATACCACCTCAGAATATAGAAGCAGAACAGTCGCTTTTAGGTTGTATATTTATTAATAATAAAGCGCTGGATGAAATATTGCCTATTGTTAGGGCAAATGATTTTTATGAACCTAAAAATAAAAAAATATACGAAGTAATACTGGAACTTAATGAAAAGGGGAGTGCTATAGATATTTTAACAGTAACAGAAGTATTAAGGATTAAAAACTGGTTGGAACAAAGTGGTGGAGCTTCTTATATAACATCACTTGCTGATTCTGTTCCAACAGCGGAAAATGCTAAATACTATGCTGAGATAGTTAGGGATAAAGCGGTATTAAGAAGTTTGATTGATACCTCAACGGCAATTATTCAGGATGCTTTTAATGAAGAAAAAGAAACCAAATTAATAACAGAAGAAGCAATAAAAAAAATATTTGATGCAACAGACAGGCAAAAAAAGGATTCAATTATCCATATAGAAAAATTAGTTGATGGAGTTTATGAAAGAATAAAATTGAGGGGTAAAAATCCAGATGTCCTTATAGGTTTACCTACGGGTTTTAAAATAATTGATAATGCATTATCCGGGTTGGTCCCGCATGATCTTATTATAATTGCTGCGCGTCCATCCCTTGGTAAAACATCTCTTGCTTTAAATATCGCTTATAATTTGAGTGCAAAAGATGGGAAGACAGTTTTATTTTTCAGTTTTGAAATGGGAAAAGAAATACTGGTAGAGAGATTATTATCAATTGGTTCAAAAATAAATTTAATGAATTTAAGAAAAGGGAAGATACTTAAAAAAGAGGATGAATTACTTTTAATGGAAGTGGCGCAAATACTTTCTAAATCAGAAATATTAATTGATACCGATGACAATACAGTTCTTGATATCAGGGCTAAAGTTCATTCTGTCCAAAATCAATATAGAAAAGTTGGGAAAAAATTAGACCTTGTTATAATTGATTATTTGCAACTTATTAAACCAAGTGATATGAGAGTTTCCAGAGAACAACAGATTGCATATATTTCGCGTTCTTTAAAAGCAATTGCAAGGGATCTGGAGATACCGGTTATTGCGCTTTCACAGTTAAACAGAGATATAGAAAAAAGGGAAAGGGGTAGTAAAAAAGAAAAAAGAATACCGCCAAGACTTTCTGATTTGAGAGAAAGCGGAGCAATAGAGCAGGATGCGGATGTTGTTATGTTTATTGACAAACTATCTGATGAAGAAAAAGATTGGCTCGAAAGCTACGAAGATGGAACACAGGTGAGAAGAAAATGTAGGGAATGCAATTTTATTATAGCTAAAAATAGAAATGGACCATTAGCAGAACAACAAGTCAATTTTTTACCTGAAATTACTGCTTTTGTTGAATTAACTCCAAGAACTACAGATGAAAAGATAGATAATTATGATTCAAACACAGAATTTTAAAAAATATCCTGTATGGGCAGAGATAAATCTAAAAGCCCTCTGCTATAATTTTAATATAGTAAAGGAAAAAGTAAAAAATCGTGAAATTATACCAGTGATCAAAGCCAATGCTTATGGCCACGGGATAAAAGAAATTGCAAAATTTTTTGTAAATAAGTTAAAGGTTAAGACATTAGGTGTTGCAAGAGTAAATGAGGGTATCAGTTTAAGAAAATCAGGTATTAAAATTGCTTCCTTAATAATTTTAGGTGGTTTTGGCAAAGACGAAGTAGATGATATTATTAAATATAATTTAGAACCTGCTGTTTTTTCAAAAAATGAAATTTGCCAGTTGGGAAATAAAACTAAAAAAAATAATAAAAAAATAAATGTTCATTTGAAAATAAATACGGGAATGAATCGCCTTGGTATAAAGCCGCAAGAAACTTTAGATTTAATAAAATATATAAAAAAATTTAAAAATCTTAAAATAAAATCTGTATATTCTCATTTAGCAAACGCAGATATAAATAATGATAATTTTACGCAGGAGCAATATAATTTATTTTTGAGTTTAAAAGATAAAGTAAAAGATGCTTTTTTTCATCTTGCCAATTCAGCAGCAATCTTAAAATATCCTTTTACTTATTTTGATGCAGTAAGACCTGGTATCATGCTTTATGGTTCATTTATGGATAAAAAGATAAAAAAAAGACATAGATTAAAACCAGTTATGACTTTAAAAAGCAGGGTTGTAAATATAATTGATTTAAATAAAGGTGATAAGGTAAGTTACGGTGGATTATATAAAGCAAAAGACAAAGAGAAAATAGCAATTATTGGAATTGGATATGGGGATGGATTAAGGAGAGAACTTTCAAATAACTGGTATGTTTTAATTAAAGGTAAAAAAGCTAAAATTATTGGAAGAATATGCATGGATTTAACAGCAATAAAAGTTACATCCAATGTAAAAATTGGTGATGAAGTTTTAATATTGGGCAAAGATAAATATGGAGAAATATCTGTAGAAGATATGGCAGAAAAATTAAATACAATTTCTTATGAGATTTTTATCGGTATATCAGAAAGAGTTCCACGAATTTTTATATATTAAAAAGGTAAAATAATATGATTATTATAGGTATAGATCCTGGTGTTGCATCAACCGGTTATGGAATAATAGAAAAAAAAGGCAATAAAATAAATTTTATAACATGCGGACTTATTTCAACTGAAAAAGAAAAAAGAATTGAAGAAAGAATATCTATAATTTATAATAAAATATACTCTTTTATAAAAAAATATGATGTTGATGTGATGGCTGTTGAAAAATTGTTTTTTAATAAAAATGTAAAAACAGTGATGGCGGTTGGGGAGGCAAGGGGAGTTATTTTACTTGCGGGTTTTAAATGTAAATTACCAATATTTGAATATACACCTTTACAGGTAAAAATAGCTTTAACAGGATATGGTAGAGCTGAAAAGATTCAGATAGGCAACATGGTAAAAATGCTTTTGAATTTAAAAGAAATTCCCGAGCCAGATGATGTTGCCGATGCTTTAGCAATTGCACTGTGTCATGCAAGTTTTGAAAGAAATATTTTATTAAAGAAAGGTTAAATTATGATTGATTTTATTGAAGGAGTAATAGAAGATATTAAAGAAAATTATGTTGTTTTAAACGTTGACGGAGTTGGCTTTAAAATATTTATTTCATTTCCAACTTATGAAAAATTAAAAGAAAAGCAGTCTGCGAGGGTGTTGACTTTTATGATGGTAAAAGAAGATGCAATAGATTTATATGGTTTTTTTTCGCAGGAAGAAAAAGATATATTTTTACAACTCATAAGTGTTTCAGGAATAGGTCCAAAGGCTGCGATGAGTATTTTGAGCAATATTACAGTAGAGCAATTCAAAGAAGCAATATCATCAGGTGATGAAAAATTTTTAATGCGTATCCCCCGGCTTGGTTCAAAAAAAGCTCAACGCATACTTGTTGAATTAAAAGACAAGTTCAAAAGTATTTTAGATAGAGAAAAAGGGACATTATCAGCTGAAGATGATTATATAGAAGCATTAACAGTTCTTGGTTTTAAATATTTTGAAGCAAGAAAAGCAGTCGGGGAAGTTTTAAAAAACCTTGGAGGAAAGGCGGAAAAAGAAAAAGTTATTAAAGAGGCATTAAAACATTTAAGTAAATAAAGGAAAGTATAAAAATGAAAAAAGAAAATAAAAGTGATAAAATATCAGAACCTTTTTTAAAGGAAAATGAAAAAACAGTTGAAAAAAATTTAAGACCCAAATATCTCAAGGATTATATAGGACAGGAAAAAGTAATAGAAAAATTAAACATATTAATAGAAGCTGCCAGAAAAAGAAAAGAACCACCAGAACATATACTTTTTCATGGACCACCCGGACTCGGGAAAACAACACTTGCTCATATAATTGCAAATGAATTAGGCGTTAATATAAAAGTAACAGCAGGACCTGTGATAGAAAGGGCAGGAGATTTAGCAGCAATTATTACAAATTTAGAAGAAAATGATGTCCTTTTTATTGATGAGATACACAGGTTAAACAGGGCAGTGGAAGAAATTATGTATCCTGTCTTGGAAGATTTTGTTTTAGATATTATTATTGGAAAAGGACCATCAGCTAAAACCTTCAGGATAAATTTGCCTAAATTTACTTTAATAGGAGCAACAACACGGATAGGGCTGGTAACTGCTCCTTTACGTGATAGGTTCGGAGCAGCTTACAGGGTTGATTTTTATGATGTGGAATCCTTAAAAAAAATTCTTAAACGTTCCGCAGGTATACTTGGATTAAAAGTAGATGAAGATGCAATAGAAGAATTAGCTAAACGCTCGAGGGGAACCCCGAGGATTGCAAATAGATTACTAAAAAGAGTAAGAGATTTTGCAGAGGTAAAAGCAGATGGTGAAGTAAATTTTAATGTTGTTAATGATGCATTAAAACTTATGGAAATAGATGAATTGGGTCTGGATACGATGGACAAGAAAATTTTAAAAACTATAATAGAAAAATTCAAAGGTGGTCCAGTTGGAATTGATACAATAGCAGTTGCGGTTTCAGAAGAACCAGATACAATAGAAGATGTTTATGAACCTTTTTTAATACAGATCGGTTTTATTCAAAGAACGCCAAGTGGAAGAAAGGTAACAGATAAGGCATATAATTATTTTAAAATAAAAAAAGATGAGCAGGATAAACTTTTCAATGAATAAATACATAAGAATAAGAATAGCGGCTATAATATTAAATAAAAAAAATGAGTTATTACTGGTAAATCATAGAAAAAAAGGGAAATCATATTGGTTATTTCCGGGAGGTGGGGTTGAATATGGAGAAACATTTGAAAATGCTTTAAAAAGGGAATTAAAAGAAGAACTTTCTTTAAAAATTAAAAAAATAAAAAATTTAGTTTTTTTAAATGAAACAATTTATCCTGATGAAAAAAGGCATATTTTGAATATATATTTTAAAGTTGAAATATACGAAAATAATACATTAAAAGTGAATTCTGATAGAGTTTTGAAAGATGCAGAATTTATTAATATTGAAAGATTTAAAAAAATCTTGTTTTATCCTGATATAAAAAATGTTATAATAAAAATGTGGAAAAATGGGTTTAAAGATATATATGGATTTTTTAAAACTAAATGGAAAGAATAGTGTTTCTTTAAGGAGGATTAATATGGAAGGTTTAACAATATCTGTGCAGGATAAAGGAGATGTAAAAGTAATTGTATGTAAGGGATTTATTGATACAACGACATCTCAATTACTGGAAAATACTTTAAGTGATTTATTGCAAAAACGTAACTATAAAATAATAATTGACCTTTCGGATATAGATTATATAAGCAGTGCTGGATGGGGTATCTTTGTCAGTGAAATAAAAAATATTAGAAAAAATAAAGGTGATTTAAAACTTGTTAATATGAAACCAGAAGTAGTTGAAATTTTTGAACTTTTAGATTTTACAAATATTCTGGAATATTATAAAGATATAGATGAAGCCATAAAAAAATTCAAATAAATTTTATGGAAATTAATAAAGACCAGTATGTATACCAGCCTAAAAGAAAAAAAATAAATTTTAAAATTTTTCTTTTATATTTTACCGTATTTTGTTGGCTTGTAATTTTTTTTATTAATTTAATAGGTTTATATCCAAAATTTATTATTAATTATTTAAGGGATATTTTCATTTTTATTATATTTTTTTTTGTAATTTTATATTTTGAAAAAATTAAGGAACAATTTGGGAAAAAAGATTTATTGAGGATATTTTATTTAGTATTTATAATTATAATATCAGTAATAAATTTATCAGGGGGTATTAAATCTTATTTAAAATGGATAATAGTTATTTTTATTTTTTTTATTGCATATAGTGGAATTTTAAAACATTCTCTAATTTTTATACTTCTTTCATTTTTATGTCTTATAAAGCAGATAATGTATTTTACAGTTGATGATTATTTTATTTTTATTTTATCTTTTTTTATAACTGGTTTTTTTTATATTGTTAATTTGAAACTAAAAAAAAGAGAAGAAAAAGAAATAAGCATAGGAATAGAAAAAGAAATAAAAGATTTGAAAACGCAGATTTATAATTTGCTTTTTAATTATCTTAAAATTTATCAATCTATATTAAATCCGGTTTCAATTCTTCTTTTAATAAGAAATTATAAACAAGAAGAACTTTTTGATTTGATAACCTACACTTCAAAATATACAGAATTCATAAATAGAAATTTTAAGATTGACTTGAATGAAGATATTTTAGGCGCAACGCTAAAAAAGAATGATTTTTTTATTATGGATGTAAAATATGTAAATGTCCCTTATTATCTTGAACCACCCCCCCAGGGTATAAAAAAATTAGTTATAAAAAAAATAGTAAAGGATAAGTTAATAGGAGCAATAATTGTTGATTTTGAAACTGATATAACTGAGGTGGATTATATAAAAGAAAAAATAACAAATCTTTCAGAAGAAATATTGGATATATTAAAAATTTTTGAATTGGGAAATTATATTGTTAATAAAGAAAAACAGATTAGTAAACTTTATGATATTTATGAAAAACTTAATATTTTAGAAGGCAAAGGTAAAGTTATGCGTCATTTTCTTGAAGAAATAAAAACATTTGATATTATTTCTGGATATATTGCGGAATTTAATTACGAGAATAATAAGTTTACAATCAGTGAAAATTTTGGATACCAATCCAGTATAACCGGGAGAGAACTATCTATTGAAGAAGATGAAATTTTAAAATATGTATATAATTCTGGAAAAAATATAATTGTTGAAAATGTTCTACAAAAAAATATTAAATTGAATTTTGGCAGAGAAAATATAGATAGCTTTTTTATGGCCGTTTTAAGAAAGAAAAATTTAATTTATGGTTTTATTAAACTTGACAAGAAAATTGGCAGCAACTTTAATGATTTTGAAATAAAAACTATTGAAACAATATTAGCAAGCATTACCATATTATTTGAAAATGCAGAATTATATGAACGTATGATAAAGCAGGCAACTTTAGATGGGTTAACCCAGATTTTAAACCATATCACATTTGAAAAAAAATTAAGAGAAAGTCTGGAGAAATGTGATAAAAGGGAATTTGCATGTGTTTCGGTAATAATTTCCGATATTGATAATTTTAAAAATTTCAATGATGCTTTCGGTCATCAGGAAGGCGACGGAGTATTAAAAAAGGTTGCAGATACCTTAAAAAAATTTGAAAAAAAATATGAAAGAACTTATGCTGCTAGATATGGTGGCGAAGAATTTATTTTTGTTTTAGAAAATTATGATATTATTTCCGCAAATAAAATTGCAGAGGAGATAAGAAGTTTTTGTGAAAAAAATTTAGAAGGCGGTAATGAAAAAGAGAAAAGGAAAATAACATTGAGTTTAGGCGTTTGCACATATCCTGATTATGCAAAAACAATGAGGGATTTGATAAAAAATGCCGATGAATACCTTTACCTTGCCAAAAAGCAGAGTAAAAATAGAGTGAAAAGCATACTTGATGATAAAGGAATTATATAAATTTATAATTGGATGTATGTAAATTGGAAAAACAGTGGCGGATTAAAGATTAAAAAGGTTTGATTTTTAATTTGAAAATTTATAAATGAAAGGAGTTTTTATGGGACCACTAAAACAAATTTTTATTTTTTCTATGCTTTTTTTATTCATTCCACTTTATATAAAAGCAGATAAAAAATTAAGGTTATCAGATATTTTTTCAGATAATATGGTTTTACAAAGAGATGCGGAAATTGTTATCTATGGTTATGGTAAACCGAATAAAGAAGTTATGATTGATTTTATTGATGAAAATGCTACAGTAAAAATTAACAGTCAGGGTGAATGGCAGGCAAAATTAAAGCCCAGACAGCCGGGAGGTCCTTATCAGATGAAAATCTCTTCTGCCAATGAAAAAATTATACTTAAAAATATTTTAATAGGTGATGTGTGGTTTTGTTCTGGACAATCAAATATGGAATGGCAATTGATGCATAGTAAGGATGGTGAGGAAGAACTGAAAAATTTTATAGAAAACGATAAAATAAGATTTTTTATACAGGGGCAGATTCCTTCACCTTATCCTTTAAAAGATGCAAGTGGCTCATGGCTGACATGCAATAAAGAAAATGCACAGACATTTTCTGCAATTGCATATTTTTTTGGTAAAAAGATGTATGGGGAAACCAGAATACCTGTTGGACTTATTAATTCATCATGGGGTGGAACGCCGATTGAAATATGGCTTGATGCTAAAATGATGAAAGGCAATCAGATTACAGAATCCATTTTAAAGCGATGGAATTTTTCCAAATTTGACTGGAAAAAGTGGAATTATGGTAAAGGAATGGATTATAAAATAGAAATTTCTGAATTGAAATTTATACCGAAGGTAGTAGATAAAAAATCGTTGGTTGTTAAATTTTGTGAAAATTGCGTCGGTGATATTGGTGGTTCATGGTATTCATTTGCAAAACCAGGTTCTTTTACTGAATTTAAAAGTGAAAATGGGAAAGGAATTATTCAGGGGACAATTGGATTTAATGCATGGGCTGGCGCAGGAACATTACTTAATAGTAACAGTAGCCCTTTTGATCTTTCTGATTATGAATTTATAGAATTAAATGTTTCAGGTAATGGAAAATTTTCTCTGGCTTTATGTCAACCAGGTATAGAAGATTATGATTTTTACTCATCAGAAGATTTTGAAGCAACATCTTTACCTAAATATTTAAGAATACCGATTTCTTCTTTTAAACAGGGTGGATGGGGAATTGCAAAACCATTTACTCAAAATGCAATTAAACAACTTCAATTTAATATAAAATCAATAACGGTTGAGTTGCCATCAGTTTTGTATAATGGTATGGTTCATCCATTTGCTAATTTTAAAATAAAAGGGGTTTTATGGTATCAGGGAGAATCAAATGCAGAAAAAGCAAAACAATATGAAACATTATTACCTTTAATGATTAAAAACTGGCGTGATACATGGGGATATGAAATTCCATTTTTTATTGTTCAACTTCCTAATTTTTTACCAGAGAAAAACGAACCTTCAGAAAGTGCATGGGCAGAATTAAGAGAAGCACAATTAAAAGCAATGCTTAATTTGCCCAAAGTTGTGACTGTGCCTATTATTGACCTTGGCGATGAAAAAGACATTCATCCTAAAATAAAAAGACCTGTTGGGGAAAGATTGGCAAACGCAGCACTTGTTTTACTTTATGATAAAAATGGAGTTTTAACAGGACCTTTATATGAATCAATGGAGATAAAAGAAAATAAAATATATATAAAATTTAGATATACTGGAAGTGGTCTGGTATCTAAAAATGGTGAATTAAAAGGTTTTGCAATAGCCGCCGGGACCGACAAAAAATTTAAATGGGCAAAAGCAGAGATAAAGGATAAAGATACTGTTGTTGTGTGGAATGATGAAATAAAAGAACCTTATGCTGTGCGTTATGCCTGGGCAGATTCTCCGGAATGTAATTTATATAATAAAGAAGGTCTACCTGCCCTCCCATTCAGGACAGATAACTTTAAAGGGATAACAGAAGATAATTATTAAAAAATTTTTCTTTGTTGGGTATATAATAATAACAGTTTTTGTAATAGTTCAGCCACCAGAAGTCCGCTTGTAAAAGTGTGGCAACTGGTAAGGAAATACCTGGCGGTGTGCCGTTTTCAGGAAGCCGAAAGAGAAGCGTAGAAAGAAAAATAAAGGGATATGTGGTTGATAAAGCAATTTTGCAGTTGAAGACGTAGGAAAACAAGGAGAACAGGCATCAAGTGATAAAATCAAGATTGTTTTGTATGACTCATATTATTTTCAGTATTTTTTAATTTCCTTGTAATAATACTTCTGAGAGTTTTTTACCAATTGATAAATTTTTATAAGTTTACTTTTGATGTTGAGTTATTAGTTTTCTTCATTATAATCCCTTAATATTTGCATGGAGGATTGGTTTTTCGCATTTAACGGTAGACTAACTTCATATTTCGTCGAAACAGAGTTACTTTTTTATAAAAATGTTCAAATATCGCAGAAAAGGCACAATTATCGTGTTTGGCGAACCGTTGTCGCCCGAACAAGATAAAAGCAAAGCAAATAACTCAACGTAAAACTATTTTTTAAGCCGTTCTATTTCTTGTTTTATTTACTCAATAACCTCGGTGTTATATATATATCTTCTTTTTATCGTCTTCTTTTATTGAAATTACATAGAATACTTTACCGCCATATTGGGTTGTAAATTTTTTATGTGTCGCTTCCTGATTTTTTCTTTCGTTTATTATCTGGGTAATAAAAGCATATCCAGCTGGTTTGATTTGTAATCCAATAAACTTATCTTTAATTTTTATAAAAAAATCAACGTTAAACAATCTATCCCATTTATCAGGAGCGGGTTTAATTTTTACTCCCAAAATATACTGTAGTTGCTCATAGATTGTTTTTTTTTCTGTCATATAGCCGTCAAAAGTCCGATTTATCACTAAATTTATAACATAATCTATACAATCTTCTTCCTTAATATCGTCTATTTCTGCTCTTAGAACTTCAGTTATTTTTACATAAAGTTTTTCCCCTATTTCAACAAGATGTTCTTTGGGATAGACATTTTTAAAATAATAATTTTCCCAGTCCTTAACGGTTCTTGGCGAGCATTTTCTTATCTCATCAGAGACTGCCCCAACCATCTTCTTTTTTTGAAGTCCCCATCTATTTATAACACTGTTCAAAATCCATTCTTTTGCCATAATTTATCCTTCCTTTTCCCAAATGCCTACTTTTAATTGTTTTGCTTCATCTTCATACTTCATGAACCTATCCTTAAATTGAAAATCCAATTCTTTATCACATTTTGGTCAGCCCCTTTTTTATAAGTTTTGCATTCAGAAATGTTTTATTTTGCAAATAAACATAAGCTAAAAGATTTTTTGCATTGTCAAACTTTTGTCCGTCATATTTTACGAATACCTTATTTCCTGAAGTTAAATTATTAAGAAATGAGATTGCTTTTTTCTTATAATATTCTTCCTCAATAGGAAGGACTCCCAATAATCTTATTTTTTGTCCTGAATCAAGCACTATCTCATTGGGAGCAGATATAGAAATAACTTTATAAGAATCTTCTTTTTTTTGTTTTCCGTTCATATCTATGACTGTTCCAAATTTGAATTTTTTAGGGTCAACCAATCTTTCTATATGATTATTATTAAAACCTATTGTTTTATTTCCATTTGTTTTATTGTTATTTTTTTGATAGATAATTTCGCAATCAAAATTTTCTCTGAAAAGTGCGGGTTCCTGGTTTATACCAATTTTGGATTTAATTGCACTTAAAAAATTTTTGTTTATTTCATAACCAATTGAGTTTCTACCTAAATCCAAAGCTGCTTTTGTAGTTGTCCCGCTCCCTAAAAACGGGTCCAGAACGGTATCACCGTAAAAACTAAACATTTTTATCAAACGACGCGGTAATTCTAATGGAAACATAGCAATATGACCGTTTTGTTTCTCTCCCGGAAAATCCCAGTGTCCATTAAAATATTTGTTCCATTCTTCATTTGTGAGTTTTGACTTTTCTTTTGCTTCTTTAGAAACCAGTGGAGCTTTTCCTAATTTTTTAAACGTAAGAATAAATTCATAATCAATGTATATAAGAATCTCTTGCCTCTTTCCCTTGTCCTTTAAACAAAGGGCCTATTTCTAATGTATATCTTTCCCACCAGTTTGTAATAGAAAATATTGGTTTACATATCTTCCCATGTTTCTTACAGTAATATGTTGTTGTAACAGGCTCTTTCAGGGTTGCCAAATCCGCATGCGTTGTTGCTCTGCAGGAACGAACAGTTCTACTTAAAATAATTGCCAAAACTTCTTTTATATCAGAATTGTGTACATTTTTTAATTGATGAAATAAAAAATCAATTTCTTCCCGGACAGGAAACAAGAACCATTTGTCCATAAAATTTTCATTCTTGTCCTGGTTAATTTTTAAGTGATATTTTTTTATTAAGTTATAATAAATATTTAGAAATTCGCCTTCTCTTTCTTTAGCATATTCTTCCTCATCTATTTCGCCATTTATTACTTTTCTTTTATATTCTGGTGATGGGAAATATCTTAAATTATATTTTCCAAGTTCAGAAAGTAAATTTTCTTCAAACAGAACATTATTTTTTGTCTTTTGAAACTCTTTTAATTTTAATGTTATATTTTTAATCGCTTCTGTAAGCAAAACAAGGTTGTGTTTTGAAATTTTAACATTACTTATCATAGCATTAAATGACGAAATGTCTATCCCTATAGCGTGCATACCCAATTCATTTGCCTGGACAAGGGTTGTTCCACTACCGTAGAAAGGATTTAATACTATCTCACCTTTATGAAAATAAATTTCTTTTTTAAATTCATCAGTATGGGAATCAAGAAAATATCCTACTAATTGTGGAATAAATTTTCCTTTTTATGGATGTAATCTATGAACATGTTTCGTTCTCTCTGACTCTTTGTATTCTACGAACGACAAATACCAATTAAGGTCTTTCCCTAATATTTTTTTCCAATGCTTTTCTTTATCAAAAGAGTCATAATAATTTCTTAACTCTTCAACACTTATTAAAGGATTGCCATTATCCCCATATTTTGTTATTTTTCCATATTGAATTAAATATGAAATATTTGAAGTTGTAACTCTGCGATTTAAATATTGAGATGCCCATTCACTGGCTTCTTTTAAAGTAATTATTGATTTTCCTGCTTGTTCAAATATTCCCCTTCTACCCTGTGGATAAGTAGTAGAGTTGAAACCTTCTTTTATGAAAAGGTTTCTGTCTTTATTTTCTCTATTCTCATTGTATATTGTTCTTTTTCCCACTTTTTAACCTT
>DYJU01000044.1 GCA_020722985.1 Candidatus Methylomirabilis sp. | reverse complement strand
AAAACAAGACTAAAAGGCAATCGGTGATACTATTACAAAAAGAAGTCCCTTTTCCCCAGAGGGGAGAAGGATAGGATGAGGGGGTTTTGTTGTTGCGGTTGCTATACAGCAGGAAATAATAAAGAGCAGGTGCTGGAAAAGATACTTAACGAATGCAATACCCCCTCACCCTTGCCCTCTCCCCAAAGGGAGAGGGGGAAAAGTATAGGATGAAGGTCGGAAGAGTAAATAAAAAATAAAAAGAGGCATCAGGTAATAAAAGCAAGATTGCTTTGTAGGGCTCAACGAACGGTGGAATAGAAAGCAAAAGTTATAGTTCGCCTGACTTCGCAATGACAAGGCACGGTGGTCATTGTGAGGAGCGAAGCGACGAAGCAATCTCGCAGTTGAAAAACGAAAGAAGACAAGGTGATAAGGCAATCGGTAATAAAAGCAAAGTTGGTTGTCCACCCCGTGCGTTTCTTAGAAAGACGCTTAGGGATGGGCGTTTATACCTTAATTTTACGTGTTTAGCCTTTTCAAGTGTCCACTACCATGCCTTCCTTATTCCCAATATTACAATAAAATTTGATTGACATTTTTGTTTATTATGTTATATTTCCAAAAATAGCAAAAAAAGGTGATTTTTGGAAATGAAATATATTGAATTTAAAAATAAATTTGCAGATTTGCCCATCATTAATATATCAACAATAAAATCCATAGAGAAAAATGTTATTTCATTGAAAAACAATATTAACAAATGGGTAAAGAAAGAATATCTATATAAATTAAAAAATAATCTATACATTTTAAATAAAATGGACAGAAAAATACAGGTGAATTCTCTATTTGTCGCAAATAATTTATATTTCCCTTCTTATATAAGTTTAGAATATGCTTTATTTTATTATGGATTGATACCAGAAACAGTTTATGAAATTACATCAATTACAACTTTGAAAACCAGAATATTTGAAAATATTTTAGGTAGATTTTCATATTCCAGTATTAAAAAAGATTTATTTTGGGGGATTAAAACAATAAAAGATGAAAATAATTTTAATATTTTGATTGCCACTCCAGAAAAAGCAATTTTAGATTTTTTTTATTTTAGATATTTTAGATACAAAAAAACAGAAACGTTGATAAATTTTATAAATAAAAATAGATTTCAAAATTTATCACAAATTAATAAAAAAGTTTTTAAAAATTATTTAAAAAAGTATGATGATAAATTTAAAAAAAGTATAAAAGACTTTATGGAGATAATTATATGATAGAAATATTATTATCAAATATTGATCAAAATGCAACAAATGAAGAAAAGAAGAATCAATTAAGAGAAAATTTACAGATATTGATTTTGAAAATTTTATCTGATAAAGGACTTTTTAAAAATATTTCATTTATGGGCGGAACATCTTTGAGAATTATACATGGCATTAATAGATTTTCAGAAGATCTGGATTTTACCCTTGATAGAAAATACGGTTTTGATTTTTTAAAAACAATAAAATATATACAAAAGACTTTATCAAAAATTAATATTTCCTACACTGTAAAGATTGGAGGAAAGAATATTGTAAAATTTGCATTCTTTAAATTTCCTGATTTATTATATGAATTAAAAATAAGTAATTTAAAAGAACAAAACTTAAACATAAAAATAGAAATAGACATTGACCCACCTGCTGGAGCTAAAAAGGAAGTCACACTTATAAATAAATTTTATATATTTTCAATATCAAATTATGATATAAGTTCATTATTTGCCGGGAAATTATATGCAATACTTTTTAGAAAATATACCAAAGCAAGAGATTATTATGACCTTTTATGGTTTTTAACAAAAAAAGTTAAGGTAAATTATACTCTTTTAAATAACGCTGTAAAGCAAACAGAGAAAAAAGATTTTAAAATAGATAAAATTAAACTAAAAAGTTTTTTGTTAGATAAAATAAAAAAGTTAGATTTTAATTATATTAAAAATGATATTATAAAATATTTAATAAATATTAATGAATTAGAATTGTTAACAAAGAGGAATTTTGAAAAATTAATCATAGAAAATTTTGATTAAAAAGCATCAGACATCTTTCTTTTTGTGTGCTTTGTATGTTTATCATATGAAATAAAAAAAATAATAGTTCAGCCACCAGAAGTCCACTTGTAAAAGTGTGGCTACTAGTAAGGAAACACCTGGCGGTGTCATTCTCAGTAAGCCTAAAGAGAAGCGCAAAAAGGGGAAATAAAGATAATAGAAAACTTAAGGTAGCAATCTTGCAGTTAAAAAACGAAAGAAGACAAGGAGAGAAGGCATCAGGTAATAAAATCAAGATTGCTTTGTCAGGCTCAACGAACGGTGGAATAGAAAGCAAAAGTTTATAGTTCGCCTGACTTCGCAATGACAAAGCGAAAAATTTATATATAGGTAAAAATTTTCAACCAGTAACTAAATTATTATTATTTTTAACTTCTTTATGTGTATACCATGTCTATCCTTATTCCCATAACCCATAGTTCAAAGATCTTGACTTTTAAAAAAATACCATATATAATTATATAATAAAATTATTTTTATATTATTATAAGGAGGAGAAAAAATGAGAAAAATATTTTTACCTATCATTTTAACATTTATATTTGTTATTAATCTTTTAGCAGGAACTTTATCTGATATTAAAACATTTGAATCTGGCTTATTTCCGCGTGGTATTATTATAGCAGATATAAATTCTGATGGTGAAAATGATGTAATAGTTGCAAATTTTGGGGAGGATACCTTAATCGGACAGGAAAATGATAAAAACCCAACGTCATCCATATCAATTTTTAAAGGTATAAATTTAACAAAAGAAAATTTATCCGCGGGTAATTCTCCACGTGGGTTGGGAAGTGGAGACGCAAATGGTGATAATTTAACTGATTTTGCTGTTTCAAATTATGCAGATGGAACACTTTCTGTTTTTATTCAAAATGAAAAAAATAAATTATATGCTAATACAATTTCAGTTGGAAATCATCCGGTTGGCGTTGATATTAATGAAGGACTTGTCGCAGTTGCTGTTTATTCAGAAAATAAGGTTGTTATTTTTAGTAATAATTTAAAAGACAGGGCCGATATTGGACTACCAGGGAATCCAACGGATGTTGTTATAGGAAAAATAAATGATAAAAAAGTTATTGTTTCTGCAAATTATGCTGCTGGAAATATCAGTATAATTACAGAAGAAGGAGGAGTATTTAATAAAATAAAAGACATAAAGGTTGGTGGAGGAGTGTGTAAAGTAGAAATAGCAGATGTAACAGGAGATAAAGTAAATGATATAGTGACTGCTAATTTTTATGATAATACCGTTTCAGTAGTTGAATTTAAAAATAATGAATTTACAGAACCAATAACTTATAAACTTGCAGGTTTAAGACCAAATGGTATGGCAACTGGCGATGTAAATGGAGATGGTTTGCTTGATGTTGTAACGGCAAACAGGGATAGTGATACAATTGACATTTTACTTCAAAAAGATGGCAAACTTATTTTAGCAAAATCAATATCTGTTACAGAAGATGAAAATAAAACTTATGGCCCTGTAGAAGTTGCAATTGGCGATATAAATGGTGATGGGAAAAACGATATTGCATTTACGCATATGCGTTCCAATACTTTGAGAATAATTTATCAGGAAAAACCAGGTTCACCTGAAATTACTTCTCTTACTCATCCTGATGAAAATACATGGTATACAGATAATTCCCCTGTTTTAAAAATTAAGGCACAGGATGACTTAAATGGTATCGCTGGTTTTTATTATGTTGTTTCAAAAGAAAATAATTTTAGTTTAAAAAACGCAACTTTTACAACATCAGAAGAAGTAAAATTAAATAACCTTGAAACCGGAACATGGTATTTTATTGCAGTGACAAAGGATAATATTGGAGCATTATCAAATACAGCAGTATTTAAATTAAACATAATAGAAGAGATGAGTGATGTAAATACATATAATTTCCCGAATCCCTGCAGTGATTCAACAACAATAAGGTTTCCATTAATAACTAAAGAAGAAGTAAAAATAATAATATATGATATAAATGGGAAAATAATCTGGACAAAAACAATAAATCAGGCAGATGCACAGATAGGTGTTAATTATATTGTCTGGAATTTAGTTAATGATTCAGGACAGGTAGTTTCAAACGGAACCTATATTTGCAAGATTATTACAAAAAATAAAGTCATAACAAAAAAGATAGCGGTTGTTAAATAAAAAATATAATTTTGAAAAAATTTTATTTAATATATTTTATACTATTTTCTTTTAATATATTTTCTATAACAGGCGTTGCAGGTGGTGCAGCGCCTTTTTTACGTTCAGGAGTGGGTGGAAGGGCTCTTTCTTTATCCGGCGCATTTATAGCATATACTGATGATTCAACCGTTTCTTACTGGAACCCTGCTGCATCTTCATACATAGGAAAAATTGCAGTATCAAGTATGTTCTCCTGGCTTACAGAAGATAGAAAATATAATTTTTTTAACGTGCTTTTCCCTTCTGATTTTGGGACATTTGCTGTAAATTTTATAAATTTTTCAATAGGAGGTATAGAAGTACGGGAAAAGGATACTCAGGAACATACCATAATAGAAGATGTGGAAAATGCATATTTTTTAACATATAGCAGAGAATTGATAAGGGGTTTGCAGGGAACAAGTGTTTCAGCAGGTTTTAACATAAAAATTATACAAACATCACTGGATAAATATAGTTCCCTCGGATTCAGTTTAGATATAGCAGTTATTTTAATACCATTTAAATTTATGAATTTCGGACTTACATTTCAGGATTTAACCGGCAGTTTAAAGTGGTCAACTGGAACAATAGAAAAAATACCATTTGATATGAAATTAGGAATAATGTTTAAAATTTTAGATGACTTATTAAAGATATCTTTTGATACAGAAAAAGTTGAATATGAAGGTTTAATTTTAAAAAGTGGCATTGAATTAGGATTTTTCAAAATGCTTTTTGGACGCACCGGGATATCTTATGATATAAAAAGTTATGAATTTAATTTTACATTTGGAGCAGGAGTGAAATATAAATTTTATAATATAATTTTTCAGATTGATTATGCTTTTGCAAAAGAAGAATTTTTTACTATTTTTGAACCTCAACATAAATTATCAATAAATTTATACTTTTAATTTAGTTTCATTTTATTCTTCCCTTCTTGTTGATATAATTAAATTTAATATATTGGACAGGGAAAAACTTTTTTTGAAAAGTCCACGCAATATTATACATTAACTAAAATTCGCTTATATTGACAATACCTGGTTAATTGGTATAATATATATTTATAAAAAGAAATACATATAATGTTGGAGGAAAGATGAGATTTAAAGTAATTTGTTATGTAATTTTTATAGTCTTTTTAAGTGTGGTAATACAGGCAAAAACAACATATAAAATAGGATTTATAGGTAATTCATCAAATGCTAATTCAACGAATCTTTTTGATGCTTTATCAATAATTCTTGATGATATAAATAATAATAATGAAGAATTTGAATTGCAAAAAAGATTTTTTGACGATAATGAAAATTTAGAAAATGAAATAAAGAGAGAAGATAATTTGATTGCAATTACAGGGATTATTTTAGAAAAACATAAAAAAGTTTTAGAAAATATAAATAATATTCCTGTATTTATCGTTGGAACAAAATATTTAAGTATAGATGATAAAAAAAATATATTTAGAATGGCGCCATCGAACATTGATCTTGCAAAGATTTTATGCAAAATACAGATTTCTGTCTTACATAAAGGAAAGTTTGCAATTCTTTATTCAGAGGAAAATGATGAATATTTAAAAATAGCAGAAGCATATAAAGATACAGTTTTAAAAAATAAAGCAATGGTTGATTATTTTAGAAGTGTTGATGCACAGAGAAAAGATTTTGAAGCAATTTTAATAAGATTGAGGGAATTAAAAGTAAACACAATTTTTTTTGCAGGTGGGATGGAACAGGCATCTTTAATTGCAAAGCAGTCCAGAAAACTAAATGTGGGCGCGGATTTTTCTTCAACAGGAGATATATGCAATAAAGAATTTATAAAAAAAGCAAAAGATGGTTCTCAAGGAACGCATTATGTTCTTTCAACGCCTCCTTCGCTTTATTCTTTTAAAAAAATGAGAAGTTTTTTAGAAAAATATAATGAAACTCATAAAAGGACAGATGCCGAATTGCCATTTCTTTTTGATACGATAAATATTTTACAATTATGTTTAAAAAATGCAAATAAAGACTTAATTATTAAATGTTTATATGCAGAAACATTTCAGGGAGTAACAGGTAGCATTGAGTTTGATGAAAAAGGAATGAGAAAAAATTATCAACCTTATTTTTATGTTATACGCGGCAAAGAATTTTTATTTAGAAAGTTAAATGCAAAAGAAAAAGATTTATTTTATAAAATGAGGTAAAGAAATTTATGGCGAAAAGATTAGGCGATTTATTAAGAGAGGAAAATTTAATTACAGAAGTGCAACTGGCTAAAGCAATAGAAGAACAGCAAAAAACAGGCGAACCACTTGGCAGGATTTTAGTAAGGATGGGTGCAATTACAGAAGATGCGTTATATTATTTTTTAGCAATACAGTTTGGTGTTGATTATGTAGATTTTTCAGATAAAAACATACCAGATGGCCTTATTAAAATGATTAAAAAAGAAGTGGCAGAAGAATTTAATATAATTCCTTATGAAATGAAAGACAATAAAATTATTTTTGCAACATCTGAACCAGACGAACATTTAGTTTTAAAAATAAGAGAAAAAACTTTACTGCCAAAAGATATGGAAATAAAATTTGTTGTTGCAACAGAATCTGCAATCAAAAATGGCTTAAGTATGTATTACGGTATTTCGGAAAAATTAGAGGTTGATGAAAGTTTGAAGGAAATATTAAAAAATTCAGATTCTGTTGGAGCAGATGAAGAAGAAAAAGTAGAAGAAGGCGGATATACTGAAAATGATGCGCCTGTTATAAAAATTACAAATGCTTTAATTTCTGATGCGGTAAGATTAAGAGCATCAGATATTCATTTAAATCCTTTTCCTAAAAATATGGTTGTTCGATATAGAATTGATGGCGTATTGCAAACTCAGAAATCCCCACCAAAACAATACAGAAATGCAATCGTTTCGAGAATAAAAGTTATGTCAAGAATGGATATTATGGAAAAAAGGCAGGCACAGGATGGTAGAATAAAAATAAAGGTTCAAAATAAAGTGATTGACTTAAGGGTTTCCGTATTACCAACTATATATGGAGAAAATGTTGTAATGAGAATACTTGACCAGGAAGGGCTTATGCTTGACCTTTCTAAACTTGGATTTGAACCAAAGGAATTAGAAATTTATAAAGATGCAATTCAATCACCTTATGGTCTCATTTTACATACAGGTCCAACAGGCAGTGGAAAAACAACAACTCTTTATTCCGCTCTTTCAACAATCAATGATGTATCAAGAAATATAATGACATTGGAAGATCCGGTGGAATATCAGCTGCCAGGTATAATTCAAATACAGATGAACCATGATATAAATTTTGATTTTTCTGTTGCTTTAAGGGCAGTTTTAAGGCAGGATCCGAATATTATGATGGTAGGAGAAATCAGGGATAAAGAAACAGCAGATATTGCAATCAAAGCAGCTCTTACAGGCCATCTTTTATTTTCTACATTGCATACCAACGATGCCCCATCTACAATAATGAGGTTGATTGATATGGGGATAGATCCCATTTATGTTGGATCTGCCTTAAGAATTGTTGTGGCACAACGACTTATGAGAAAAGTATGTCAGAAATGCAAAAAAGAATATGTTCCTGATGATGATGAACTTCAAAAATTACAAATAACAAGAGATTTTATAAAAGGAGCAACTCTTTATATTGGAGAAGGTTGTCCGGCTTGCAACGGTTCAGGTTACAAAGGGCGTGTTGCTATATATGAAATTATGCCTATGACACCAGAATTAGCAGAACTGGTTTTTAAAAGGGCAGACCTTAATGAAATAAGAAAACAGGCGGAAAAGGATGGGATGCGAACATTAAGAAGCGTTGCATTAGAAAAGTGGAAAAATGGAATTACAACATCTGAAGAAATAATCAGGGTAACAGCAGAAGCAGAAAGTTAAAAAAAACAAAAGGAAAATATTTATGAATGAACAAAAAAAATTAGGCGAAATATTATTAGAAGAGGGAATGATAACAGAGGAACAACTTGATAAGGCAATAGCAGAGCAGGAAAAGACAAGTGAGTCCCTGGGGAGTATTTTGGTAAAATTAGGTTATATTACAGAAGATGTTTTATATCATTTTCTTGCTTTACAGGTTGGCACAAAATTTGTTGATGTTGGAATTTTACATATTGAAGAAGAAGTGATAAAACTTATATCAAAAGATGTTGCTAAAAAATATAAAATTTTACCTATTGAACAAAAACCAGGAAAAATAATTTTTGCGACATCCAATCCACTTGATCCTTCTTTGCAGGTAAATTTAAAATATGATTTAAATTTAAGTCAGGTAGAAGAAATTAGTTTTGTTGTAACAACAGAAAGCGCATTAAATACTGCACTGGAAAAATACTATCTGGGTTCATCAACACTTGATGAAACATTAAAAATAATGGGTGAAACAGTTGGGGATATAGAAATATTAGAGGATGAAATAAAAGCCAAAGAAGAAGAAGTAGGAGAAGAAGATATAGAAGGTGAACATAGTCCGGTTGTTAAATATGTAAATTATATTATTGAAGACGCGGTAAGAAAAAGAGCATCGGATATCCATATTAATCCTTATGAGAAAAAGATTGTTTTAAGATACAGGATAGATGGTGCACTGGTTGAGATGCCGCCACCAAAGATTCAATTTAAAAAAACATTAGCGTCAAGAATAAAACTTTTAGCAGGAATGAATATAATTGAAAAGAGATTACCACAGGATGGTAGAGTAAAATTTAAACTTTCAAATGGCAAAGAAGTTGATTTAAGAGTTTCAGTGGTTCCATCTATATGGGGAGAAAATATTGTTATGCGTATTATAAATCAGGAAGCACAGAGTTTAGATTTAAAAGATTTGGGCCTTTTTGAAGAACAACAAAGAGAACTTGAAAAAGCATTGCAGAATCCTTATGGAATGATTTTGATTACAGGACCAACAGCCTGTGGTAAAACAACCTCTGTATATGGCGCTTTGACACATATTAATGATCCGCATGATAATATAATGACAGTAGAAGATCCTGTGGAATACAGATTACCACATATTATTCAGATACAGGTAAATCCTTCGGCTGGTTTAACTTTTGCAAATGTATTAAGGTCTTTTTTAAGGCAGGATCCTGATGTCATGCTTGTAGGAGAAATAAGAGATGAAGAAACAGCTTCAATTGCCATAAAAGCAGCATTGACAGGACATCTTGTCCTTTCAACTTTGCATACAAATGATGCTCCAACAACGATTACACGACTTGTTGATATGGGAATAGATCCTATTTATGTTGGTTCTTCGGTTTTGATTTCTATATCACAAAGATTGGTGAGAAGGATATGTGAGAATTGTAAAGAAAAAGTAAAAGAGATAGATTTTTTAAAAGCAAAAAAATGGGGGATACCACCAGAACTATTAGAAGGTTCAGAATACTATGAAGGTAGAGGATGTCCCAACTGTAATTATACTGGTTATAAGGGACGAATAGCTGTTTTTGAAGTTTTGCCGATAAATATGAAAATTAGAGATGTTATTTTTAAAAAAGGCAGTTTGAATGAATTAAAACGTGTTGCGTGGGATATGGGAATGATGACAATACGAGAGTCAGCAATAAAAATAATGAAAATGGGTATAACTACCCTGGACGAAGTTTTAAGAGAAACGCTGGCGGATAAACCATTGCATCAGTATTTAGATAAAATAAAAATATAATAATTAATAATAAGGAGAAAAAATGACACAGAAATTGATGTTTAATGAAGTAAAAAAATTTTTTCAGGTTTTTGAAAAAAAAGGAGATTTAATAATAGGAGTAAAGGTTCCAGGTAGCGTTCAAATATTAGGAGATATTTTTGCGTATAACAAAGGGAAAATTATTTCCGGAGTAATAGATAAAAGTGTTTTGATTCTTGCACAAAAAAGGAAGGAAGGAGACCGAATTGTTAATTTTTATTCGCAGAAATATGATGAAAAAATTAGAATTTCTTTAAATGAACCACAGTTCAAAGAAGAAAATGGCTGGGCAAACTTTATGAGTGGTGTTCTTTTTATGTTAGAAGGATTATCCAAAAAAGTAAGCGGAATGAATGTTTATATTGATAATAAGATTTCTGATCTTTTTAACGCAAATAGTAATGAAGCATTAGAAATTGGAATAGTTGATATTTCCCAGAAATTAAATGATTGGACACTTTCCGAGCTGGAAATTGCAGAGGTTTGTATGGAAAGTGAAAAAAAGTTTTTAGCGAAAGAAAAAAATATATCTAAATATATTCCAGCAATAATTGCAAAAAAAGATAATCTGGTATATTACGATTGTTTAAATAAAAATGCGGAAAATATTAAAATGGATCTGAATAATTTGTGCTTTGTAGTTTTCAGTTCGGGAATAAAGAAAAAACAGCAGGAAGAAAAAGTAAATGAAATTTTTTTAGAAATAAAAGAAGCTGTGGAAATACTTAATAAAGTTGACCCTAAAATTGAAGGATTGCATAACCTGAATATAGAACAATTTGATAAATTGAGAAGTCATTTGACTATCCCTCTTAGAAAAAGATGTGCTTATTTTATTTCAGAAAATGGGAGAGCAGAAAATGCAAGGATGGCTTTACAAAAAGGCGATTTGAAGCAATTCATAGATATTATTAATGATTCTGAAAAAAATTTAAAGAACAGATTGGAACTTGTAGATGAAGAAAATGAGATTTTAGTTGATATAATTCAGGACATCCCGGAAATAAAGGCTGTTAGGTTGATAAATTATGGTCTGGATGGATCAGTAGTTACAATATTAGAAAAAGATAAGATAGAAATGATAGAAAGTAAGGTTAAAAAAACCTTTTTTACAAGAACAGGTCTGGATCTTAATACAGAAATATTTACTTTAAATAATGAAATTGAAAGAATAAATATAAATATAGAAGAGTTTACCAGGTGAAAGTTAGTTATTTAACCTACGGGTGTAAGGTCAATCAATACGATACAGAAATTATTAAAAAAATTTTAAATAATAAAGGTTTAAAAGAATCTGATAATTCAGATATTTTTATAATAAATACCTGCACTGTTACTGAAAAAGTAGATAGTGAAATTTTAAAAAAGATTAAGCAAATAAAAAAGGATAAAAATAAAAAAATAATATTAACTGGATGCCTTACAAATTATGAACATAATGAAATAAAAAATTATGTTGATTTTATAATTCCTAATGAAAAAAAATTTGATATAAATTTTTATCCATCTAAAATTTTAACATTTGATGGGAAAAATATAAATGTAGAAGAAAAATATAAAAAATTTTCCCAAAAAGATAAAGCATTTTTAAAAATAGAAGAAGGCTGTAATAGATTTTGTTCATATTGTATTGTCCCTTATGTTAGGGGGGATAAGATAAAAATTAAAGATAAAAATGAAGTTCTGGATGAACTCAAAGAATTTTTAGATTATGGTTTTAAAGAAATTGTTCTTACAGGTATTAATTTAGGTTTATATGGAGAAGAAAATTTACTTATTTTATTAAAAGGATCTTTGAAATTTTTAAAAGATGCCAGAATTAGATTAAGTTCAATAGGACCTGCAGAACTGACTGATAGAATAATAGATTTTGTTGCGGATAATCAGGACAGGATATGTCCGCATTTCCATCTTTCAATGCAGAGTGGTGATGATAAAATATTAAAACTTATGAATAGAAATTATACTGTTTCTTTTTATGAAAAAAAATGTAGTTATATTATAAAAAAAATACCTTTTGCAGGTATAACAACTGATATAATATCTGGATTTCCAGGCGAGGGACAGGAAGAATATAAAAATACTTATGATTTAGTAAAAAAATTACCATTGACAAGGCTACATGTTTTTTCGTATTCTGACAGAAAAGGAACAAAAGCGGAAAAATTAAAAAATAAAGTAAGTTCAGAAATTAAAAAACAGAGAGTAAAAGAATTGATACTTTTAGGAAAAGAAAAAGAAAGAGAATTTATTTATAAAAATTCAGGACAGATAAGAACTGTTCTTATAGAAAATAAGATAAAAGATGGATATGCAGAAGGATATACAGAAAATTATATACGTTCAGTTGTAAGATTTGATAATATTAAAACGAGCAATTTAATAAAAGTAAAAATTAAAGATTTTAATAATTTTAAGGCAGTGGCAGAAATTTTATAAGAAAGGAGGTAAAATTATGTCAGATTGTTTATTCTGTAAAATTTTTAAAAAAGAAATAAGTTCAAGAATAGTTTATGAGGATAATGAAATAATGGCATTTGAAGATATAAATCCCCAGGCACCTGTTCATTTACTTATAATACCGGCAAAACATATAGAAAGTATTAATGATATAAAAGAAGAAGATAAAGAATTAATTGGCAAAATGTTTTTGATTGCAAAAAAAATAGCAAAAGAAAAAGGATTAAGTGAGAGCGGTTACAGAACTATTTTTAATACTGGAAAAGATGCAGGACAGGCTGTATTTCATATTCATCTTCATCTTTTAGGTGGGAGAAAAATGTCCTGGCCACCAGGTTAATAAAATTTTCATTTATGAAAAGAGTTTCTTTATGTCCTGTTTTTGGAAAGTGCGGGGGATGTTCCTTTTTAAACATTGATTATTTAGAACAGTTAGAAATAAAGAAAAATAAAGTAAAAAATATTTTATTAAAAAATAAAATAAAACACTTTCCAGAATTACAGATTTATTTTAAAAATGAGTATTTTTATAGAAACAGAATGGATTTTGTATTTTGTGAAGAAGGACTTGGACTCAGGCAAAAAGGTAATTTCAGAAAAAAAATATCAATATCTAAATGTTTCATTGCTGATGAAAAAATAAATGCATTAGTTTACGAAATAAATAAATGGTTTTACGAAAATAAAGAAAAGTTAGATATTTTTGATGTTGAAAAAAATTCTGGTACTTTAAGATATGCAGTTATAAGAACAGCTAAATTTCTTGATTCTTTATCAGTAACCTTCATATTAAATAAAGATTCAGAAAAAATTTTAGAACAGAAAAATTTGGTAATTAAATACATGAGTAATTCAAGTGCTTCAAATGTTTTAATTGGCTTTGTTAAACACAATTCGGATTTAAGTTCAACACTGGAATATGAAATAATAAAAGGAAACGATTTACTTTTAGAAAAATTATGTGGGTTTAATTATTTTTATCATTCTCAAGGGTTCTTTCAGAATAATCCTTTCGTTTTACAGGATATGATGAATTTTGTAAGATATAATATAAATGAAAATTATGATTTACTTTTTGATTTATATGGCGGTGTTGGAACCTTTGGAATTTTTCTTTCAGATAAGGCGTATAAGGTTATCATTGCTGATAATAGTAATTTGGGTCTTTTAGCCGCTGAAAAAAATATACAGAAAAATAATATAATGAATGCGAAAATTATAAATTTTGATGACAAAAAACCAGATATATTATTACAAAATATAGTAAAAAAAGATGATAAAAAGATTTTTGTTATTGATCCGCCGAGGGCTGGAATGCATAAAAATACTCTTAAATTAATTTTTGACATTTCGCCAGAAAAAATAATTTATATTTCCTGTAATCCAAAACAACTATCTCTAGAACTTTCTTTTTTAACACAAAAATATAATATATTAAAAATTGCAATTTTTGATATGTTTCCGCAGACAGAACATATAGAAACTGTTGCGATATTACAAAGGGCAAAGTAAGAATTATGAATGAAATAAAATTTTCCTGTAAAAGATGTGGCAACTGTTGCAGGGTGCCAGGATTTGTTCATATATCTAAAACCGAAGGTAAAAGAATTGCAGAGTTTTTAAAATTAGATTTTTTAGATTTTAAAAAAAAGTATACCGAATGGATTTTATTTGTCGGCAGAGTGTTAAAAGGCAACGAAGATTCCTCGTGTATTTTTTTAAAAGATAATTCTTGTATGATATATCCTGTAAGACCAGAGCAATGCAGAACATTTCCATACTGGAAAAATATTTTAAATGATACTTCTGAATTAAAATATGTAAAAGAATATTGTAAGGGTATAGAATAATTATCTATTTTTTTTAACGCCTATTTTAGGGCATTCATTATTAATCGGGCATTTAGAACAAAAAGGTGAAACAGATAAACAAATGTTCTGTCCAAAGATAACAAGATAATTGTTAATTTTTTTCCAATATTTTTTTGGTAATTTCTGGCGTAATATGATTTCAGTTTCATCAGGCGTTTTTGTTTTGACATAACCCAGGCGGTTAAAAATTTTATGGACATGAGTGTCAACGCAAATTCCCATTTTATTAAATCCTTCTGTTAAAACGAGATTTGCAGTTTTTCTGCCAACACCAGGGAGTAAAAGTAATTTTTCAAGGGTATCTGGAACCTTACCTTTAAAATCATATAAAATTTTTTCAGTAACCTTTTTTATTACTCTGGCTTTGTTATTATAAAATCCGGTTTTATAAATTATTTTTTTTAATTTTTTTAAAGGTAATTTAAGTATTTGCTGTTGGGTTCTTGCAATTTTATAAAGTTTTTCAGTTACTTCTTCAGTTATTGCATCTTTTGTTCGTAAAGATAATAAACATGAAATAAGAGTCCAATATGGGTCATTTATTTTTTTATTAAATTTTTCTAAAACTGGCTTTTCAAAATTTTTAATACTTTTTTTAATTTTTCCTATAGCTTCATCTATATTTTTGTTGGTTATCATTAAAAATTAATCATCATCTTTTGGTTCTGGTAATGGTTTTCCTTCTATTAATTCAATTTTGCCTTTTAACCTTTTTAAATATCTATTGAAATCTTTATCTATTTTTTCAATTTTTAATTTATATTTTAAAACAGAATCTTTATTATCTTTTTCATATTTTAAAGCAGATATAAGTTTATCTAAGGTTTTATTTTTTTGTAATATATATTTTCTTAAATTTTTAAAAGTAGTAACATCTTCTTCATCTGTTGTCCTATACATTGTTATCCATATCAATATATCATCCATAATTTCTTTTGCTTCATAAATTTCTTCTTTTGGTTCATAATAGAGGATTTCTTTAGAGGTGACTTCTTCGCCGCCTTTTTCTGTTTCTTTTACTGATTCTCCTTCTAAAGTTGTATTTCTTTCAGAGTCATAAGAAGAACTTACAACTTCCTGGCTTATTGCTTTTATACCATCTTTTATAAGATTGGTCACTTCATTGAACTGTTCAACAATTTTTACTTTGAATGAATTTTCTTCTGAGTTTTCAGGAATGTAAGAATAAGAATAAACAGATAAGAGTAAAACCGCAATGAAAATTAACAATAAAAATTTTTTCATAACAAGACCTCCTTTTAAATTTTTTTATATAGACGTTTTATAATAAAAATTAGTTTACATATTATTATACAGATAAATTTATAATATACAAATAAAAAAATATATATATTTTTTTTTGCAAAAGATTCACCGAGATTTTTGTTTTAAATTAATTTTTTACCTTGTTATGTTGCGGTTTTGTGATGATATACTTTCTTACAATCATTTTGCATTTTACTTGAAAAGGTTTAATTTATCACTCAAAAAACAGTGCAGGTAATTAAAACTGTAAAACCATCATAATTAAGATATAAATTAAATTTGCAATATTAAGTATTATTGCTGTGAAAACTGCAATCCCAAAATATTAAATTTAAAAATAGAAAATTTTTACGATTGTTACTAGAGTTTCCCCATTTTTTACCTTGCAAATCCAGAAAACCCTTGATAAATAAAGGGAAAAACAAAAAAAGATTTAAAAAATGAATTTTTTCTTGTATACTCAATTTTGATAAAAAAAGGGAAAGAGTTTCCCGGGGGAAAGAGTTTCCCGGGGGAAAAAATTTCCCCAAAAA
>DYJU01000043.1 GCA_020722985.1 Candidatus Methylomirabilis sp. | reverse complement strand
AAAACATTTCCGTATTTCTTTACTACGTTCTTTAATACTACTCTTGCCATTTACTCCCTCCTGAATCTGTCATATAATTTTATAATAAACTTTTCTTTTTCTTGGTCCGTCAAACTCACAAAAATAAATTCCCTGCCAGGTTCCAAGAAAAAGTTTTCCATCCTTAATAAAAATAAATTTCTCACATCCAAACATAGATGACTTTATATGAGAATCAGAATTCCCTTCTGAATGAAGATAACTGTCATTTTCAGGTATTATCTGATTCATTTTACTAATTATATCTTTCTGAACTGACATATCCGCATTTTCATTAATAGTAAGTCCTGCAGTTGTATGTGGCACAAATAAAAAAATTATACCATCCTTCACTTTTAATTTACTTACTATTTCCTGAACTTTACCTGTGATATCAATCATTTCAATTCTTTTTGTAGAGCTTATTGTAAATTCAAACATTATTTAAATTTTACTGATAAACCTATCCTATGTGTGCTTTCCAGCACGCCATATTTTCTGTATGCATAATCTATACTATATATATCTATTTTTAAACCAGCTCCAATTACAAAACCTGCAAGAATACTCGGCTCTGATACATTTTCACAATAATGATTAATAT
This sequence comes from Candidatus Methylomirabilis sp., assembly GCA_020722985.1. Classification (GTDB taxonomy): domain Bacteria; phylum Oederibacteriota; class PGYV01; order PGYV01; family DYJU01; genus DYJU01. The sequence continues at coordinate 15,577 of DYJU01000043.1, read as the reverse complement.
CAAACATCCCCTGATACTGATAACCAAGACGTAATACAATTAAATCTCTATACCAGTATTCAATCCCTGCTGCAATCATACCGTATGTTTCTATTGGCTGGACATAATCAAGATTTATCATTAAATTTCTTATTCCTGTATAACTTGCACCAATTCTAAACATAATCGGTAGTAAAAATGCTTCTCCAAAACCAAATTTTGGACCTAAATTCTGAATATTTATTCCCATCTGCAAACCATTTATGGGTAATTTATAAATCCCACCTAAATCAGCCGCAAAGCCAAAAGCACCTTCTGTATCAATACTTTCATTAAAAATTTTTACAGTGAGTCCCAATGATAATTCTTTATTTATAACTGTTCCGTAAGAAATATTTCCACCTATATTATTTGCTGAAAAAGATCCAAGATCGTTTCCCAATTCATCCGATTTTTCTATATCCCCTGAATTCACATATACAACACTAAGACCAAAAGTTCCTATCTCACCTGCTGGATATGCAAGGGCGAGATAATCATAAAAAATATCAGCAAACCAGATTGTATGTGAAAAAGTTGCTTCAAAACCAGATAATTGAGAAAGCCCTGCGGGATTCCACATTATTGCATTTACATCATCTGCCGCACCTGCAAAAGCTCCACCCATAGAAATTGGTCTTACACCCTGTTCTAATTTTAAAAATACAGCAGCTGTTGTTCCCTGATCAGAAAACAAATTAAATGAAACTAAAAGGAAAGTTAAAAATATTAATAAAAATTTATAATTTTTTAACATTCTTTCACCTCTTTATTATTGTTTAATATATATATCATTATTTTACTTATTTGTCAATAAAATTTATAAAATCCTTTAATATTCCTATATATTTAGACATCTAAAAAAATATTTAGTTTTTATAATTTTTTAATTTTTAGTATTTTACCGTATAATTTCCAAATATATTGATTTTTTTCAAGTATCTTTAGAATTAAAAATAAATAATCCTCATTATTATAATTTTCAATAAAAACACGCATAATTTCACTATTTTTTATATTATTTTTTATTTTTGTAAAAGTCATTATATTTACTATGTCTTTTTGCTCCGAATCAAAATAGTAGATATTATTTTTGGTTACTAAAAAAATATTGTTTTTTGTCTTTTTGAATAATAAAACATATTCTCCCATTTCTTTTATTCTATATTTTTTTTCTGAAATAATATCAAAAGATGAGATATATGTTTTTTTTGCCTTATTGTCAATATCAATAAAATATAATTTTTCATTTTGAAAACAGGGAAAAACAGCATCTTCTATATCTTTATATTTTTGCTTTGAAATATCAAGAATTCTGATTTTGCGTTTATTTAAATAATTAAAAACATCGCAGGCTAAAAATCTATCACCATCAGAAAAAACAGGATTTGTATAAACATTTTCAAATGCCAAAAATTCAAATCTGCGTCCCGGGGCAGGTGGATGTTCTTTTAGTCTGTAACTAAAAATTATTTTGTTTAAACTTAAATCCATTAATCCAATTGTAGTATTCATTGAATTACCGAATCGTAAAACAAAAGCACTGAATTTTTTATCAGATGTATATTTTATATCTTCTATGCTCTGGGGTATTAACAATTTATCACTGTCTTCTTTTTCAATAAAAAAATTATCAGGTTTGAATTCTGAAAAAAATTCCCATTCATCTTTATTTGATAATAAACTTCTTTTTAGAATCTTAAAATCCTTCCATAGCAATAAATCCTGCGATTCCCGATTAAAAAAAATTTTATCATAATTCAAATAATCTATTTTTCCAAGATAAGTTAATTTATCATAAGAAAATTCAACTTGCATAGAACATGACAAGAAAAGAACATTTAATAAAATTAAAATGTTTCTTTTGCGCATAATATATTATTATACTTTTTTTCTTCTTTGTAATGTTTCATATGCCTTTAATTTAGAAATTTCTTTAAAAAGTTCTATCTGTGTTTTATCATAATCAATATCTTTTTTATCTTTCCCTTTTAATAATTTTTCTTTTTCTTCTTTTCTTCTCTTTATTGTTTCTATATCTATTTCTTCTTCTTTTTGTGCTGTTTCAACAAGCAAAATAACTTTTTCTCTATTAACTTCTATATAACCACCACTTACAGCCAGTAACTCTTTTTTACCATCTTCATAAATTATTTCTACAACTCCTGGTGCAAGAATTGTTGTAAACGGAGCATGTTCTGATAAAACCCCAAATTCACCTTTAATACCTGGAGCTGTAATTTCTCTTACTTTACCTGAAAAAATTTTCTTTTCTGGGGTTGCTATATCTAAATTTATCAATTTCATTTATAACCACCTACTCTAAAAAATTTACTATTAGCAATTATTATTTTATCGTTTTTGCTCTTTCAATAACTTCATCTATGGTGCCAGCCATATAAAATGCCTGTTCAGATATATCATCCAGTTCGCCATCAATAATCCTTTTAAAACCAGCAACTGTTTCTTTTACAGGGACATATTTGCCGTCTCTTCCAGTAAACTGGGATGCAACAAAAAATGGCTGAGATAAAAATTTTTGTATCCTTCTTGCCCTTGCCACTATTAATTTATCTTCTTCTGATAGTTCATCTATTCCTAAAATTGCTATAATATCCTGTAAATCCTTATATCTCTGCAAAATACTCTGAACTTTTCTCGCAACTATATAATGTTCTTCTCCTACAATGGCAGGATCTAAAATCCTTGACGTAGAATCAAGTGGATCAACTGCGGGATAAATACCAATATCAGTTAAAGCCCTTGAAAGAACAGTTGTGGCGTCAAGATGTCCAAATGCAGTTGCAGGCGCCGGATCAGTTAAGTCATCCGCTGGAACATAAATTGCCTGCACCGATGTAATTGACCCTTTTTTTGTGGAAGTAATTCTTTCCTGCAACTCCGCCATTTCTGTTGCCAGGTTTGGCTGATAACCAACTGCGGATGGCATTCTTCCTAATAACGCTGAAACTTCAGAACCTGCCTGTGTAAAACGGAAAATATTATCAATGAATAAAAGAACATCTTTACCTTCTACATCCCTGAAATATTCTGCTTGTGTTAAAGCAGTTAAACCAATCCTTAAACGAACACCTGGTGGTTCATTCATCTGACCATAAACAAGAACTGTTTTATCAATAACTCCTGATTCCTGCATTTCTTTAAGTAACGCTGTCCCTTCCCTTGTTCTTTCTCCAACGCCACCAAATACAGAATATCCACCATGTTCCTGCGCTATGTTTCTTATAAGTTCCATAACAATAACAGTTTTACCAACACCTGCTCCGCCAAACAACCCAACCTTCCCACCTTTTGGATATGGGCATAGAAGGTCAATAACTTTTATTCCTGTTTCAAACATTTCGGTTTTTGTTGATTGTTCTTCAAAAGCAGGTGGTCTTTTTCTTATAACACTAAAATGTTCTGATTTGATTTCTCCCTTGTAATCAACTGGACGCCCTAATACATTTACCAATCTTCCCAGAACTTCAGGTCCAATAGGAACTTTAATAGGTTCTCCCGTGTCTATTGCTTTCATTCCACGTGATAAACCATCAGTTGACCCCATAGCAACACAGCGAACTGAATTATCGCCAATATGTGTTGCAACTTCAACTGTAAGATCAATGGCGTGAACCTTACCCGACAGTTCATATTCACCGGATATTTTAATAGCATTATAAATTGCGGGCAAATTCCCTTCTGAAAATTCTATATCAACTATAGGTCCCATTATTTGAATTACTTTTCCTTCTTTCATTTTTTCCTCCTTAAAAAATTTATATAATTCAATTTAATTATTTTTAATTTTTAAAATTAGCAAATGACATCTTGCATTTTATCCTTTTATCGCCTCGGCACCACCTACTATCTCTAAAATTTCTTTTGTAATTGCTGCCTGGCGGGTTTTATTAGCAAGCAAAGTTAAACTCTTTATTATATCTGCAGCATTATTTGTTGCCATCTCCATAGAAACCATCCTGACTCCATGCTCTGATGCCTGGGATTCTAATATAACCCTTAATAAAACTGTTTTTATATATTTTTCTAAAAGAGCATTTAAAACAGTTTTTTCATCAGGTTCATATAAAAAATCTCTCTTTTCTATTTTTCCCTGTTTTAGTTCCTCTACCTTAATAGGTAAAATAACTTCTTTTTTTATTTTTTGCTGTAAAGAACTCTGGAATTCGCTATATATCAAATTTACCTTTTTATATTTCTTTTTTAAATAATTATTTATTACTAAATTTCCTATCTCTTCTATATCATACCAATCAATTCTTTTATCGTTATATTTAAATATTTCAACTTCTTTATTAAACTTTTTCAAATAATCAAATCCCTTTTTACCGATTAAGATAAGATTTAAATCATTGCATTCTCTTAATTTATAAATCGCTTCTTTTAATAAGTTTGAATTAAAACTTCCACATAATCCTTTATCAGATGTTATTAAAATAAACGCTTCTTTTTTTATTTCGGTATTTTCACAAAGTAACGGATATTCTTTCTCTTCTATGCCTGAAATTAATTCTGCTATAACTTCTTTTATTTTATCAGCATATACCCTTGCGGACAAAATTCTTTCCTGTGCTTTTTTTAATTTTGCCGCGGCAACCAATTTCATTGCTCTTGTTATCTGCTGTATATTTTTTGCACTCTTTATTCTTTTTCTTATTGTCCTTAAAGTCGCCATTTTTCCCTTTCCTTAACTATTTTTCCAGATTTGTTCAAATTCTTTTATAGCAGAATCAATCCTTGTTTTTAATTCGTCAGATAAAATTTTTTTCTCAATTATTTCATTTTTAATGTCTTTGTATTTTTCTTCTATAAATTTTAAAAAATTTTTTTCAAATTCAGCAATATCTGTAACTGCCACATCATCCAGAAATCTGTTTATACCAGCATAAATAATCAAAACTTCATCAGCAACATTATAAGGAATATATTGTCCCTGTTTTAAAATTTCTTCCATCCTTTTTCCTAATGCTAATTGATCCTGGGATGCTTTGTCAAGTTCTGTCCCGAATTGGGCAAACGATGCGAGTTCCCTATACTGAGCAAGGTCTAATTTTAATTTTCCCGCAACCTGTTTCATAGCTTTTATCTGTGCATCACCACCTACCCTTGATACCGAAAGTCCAACATTGATTGCGGGTCTTATACCAGCAAAGAAAAGATTGCTTTCTAAATAAATCTGTCCATCAGTAATTGAAATAACATTTGTAGGAATATATGCAGATATATCTCCTGCCTGTGTTTCAATTATTGGGAGTGCGGTTAAAGAACCCCCACCTAATTTTTCATTTAATTTAGCAGCTCTTTCAAGTAAACGAGAATGAAGATAAAAAACATCTCCAGGATAAGCTTCTCTACCAGGTGGTCTTTTTAAAAGTAATGACATCTGCCTGTAAGCAACAGCATGTTTTGATAAATCATCATAAACACATAGCACATGCTTGCCCTGCCACATAAATTCTTCACCCATAGCACAACCAGCATAAGGCGCTATATAAAGAAGCGGTGCTGGTTCTGATGAACCCGCAAGAACAACTACTGTATATTTCATCGCTCCATATTCTTCTAATGTTTTTACAACTTTTGCAACTGTTGACTGTTTTTGTCCTATGGCAACATAAATACATATAACGTCAGAATCTTTCTGATTTATTATAGTATCAATTGCAATTGCTGTTTTTCCTGTTTGTCTATCTCCTATTATTAACTCTCTCTGTCCCCTGCCTATCGGTATCATGGAATCTATTGCTTTAATACCTGTATACAAAGGTTCCTTTACATTTTGCCTGTCAACAACACCAGGAGCAATTACTTCTACTGGTCTAAATTTTTTTGCTTCTATCGGTCCTTTGCCATCAAGTGGTTGCCCTATTGGATTTACAACTCTTCCTATCATTTCTTCACCAACAGGAACTGACATAATCCTTTTTGTCCTTTTTACAATATCGCCTTCTTTTATATTTCTATCATCACCCAATAAAACAACACCTACGTTATCTCTTTCCAGATTTAAAGCAATGCCATATAAATCTCCTGGAAATTCAAGTAATTCCATTGACATAACATTATCAAGCCCGTAGACTCTTGCAATACCATCTCCTACCTGAAGAACCCTTCCTATCTCTGTTACTTCAATCTCTGGTTTATATTTTTCAATTTGGGTTTTAATTATGCTTGTAATTTCTTCTGGTTTTATTTGCATTTTTTCCTCCTGTTTTTACTTTTTGTCTATTCTTTTTTATTTTTTTTATTTCCTTTTGTTTTTTTACTTTTGTTTCTTTTATTTGATTCTTTAAAGAATTTAAAAACTGTTTTAAACTCGCATCAATCATTGTCATTTTATCTCTTATTATAATACCGCCTAAAATTCCCAGATCAACTTTAGTATCAATATTTATTTTTTTCTTAAATACTTCTCCCATTTCTTTTGCAAAATATTGCTTTTCTTTTAAACTTAATGGGATTGCCGTTTCAATTGTTAATTTCTTAATGCCTTCATACTCATAAACTCTTTCCGTAAAAATATCATGTATCTTTGTTAATAAACTTTCTCTTTTTTTGTCAATTAAAAGAAATAAAAAATTAAGTGAAAGTTCGTTTATTTTACTTGTGAAAATTTCTTTAATAATCTGTTTTTTGTTTTCTTTATTAATGCCAGGATGATTTATAACTTTTTCAAATTCAGGATTTTCTTTAAAAATTTTAAGTATCATTTCAAGATCTGCTTTAACCTTTTTTATCTGATCTAAATCTTTCGCGGCTAAAAATAATGCATTTGCATATTTTGCTGGCAGAACCTGATTGACCATATTAATTTACCCTTTTTCCGATTTCTTTTGAATAATTTTTAATTATTTCGGAGTGTTGTTTTTTACTTATTTTCTTTTTTATTATTTTTTCAGCAGTTAAAATTGAAAGTTCTGCAATTTTATCTTTTACATCTTCTATTGCCTTATTTTTTTCTAATTCTATCTCTCTTTTTGCTTCCTCAATCATTTTAATGCCTTCCTTTTTTGCATCATCTATCATCTGTTGTTTTACTTTATCGCCTTCCGAAACTGCTGCCAATAAAGTTTCTTTTGAACGCTGCTCTAACTCTTTTAAACCCTTCAAGTTTTCATCTTTTAATCTTTCTATTTCTTTTCTTTCGTTTTCTATTTTTTCAACACTTTCTTTAATAAATTTTTCTCTTTCTTTAAGTCGATTAACGAGCGGTCTTAAAAGCCACATCCATATCATAGGAAGGGCGATAACAAAAGTTATCACCTGTAATAATAATATATCCAACTCTATTGATACCATATCTTCCTCCTTTTAATATTAAATAAAACTATAAACTATATTATGATTCCGCCGGCAGAATAAAAAATTTTTCTGCCGGTAAATATTATCCAACAAAAAATTTAGCAAATGGATTAACAAATATTAAAATAAGCGCTATAACAAGAGCATAAATTGTTAATGATTCAATAAAAGCAAGACCTAAAATTAATAATGTCTGTATTTTGCCTGATGCTTCAGGTTGTCTTGCCACACCTTCTGCAGCTTTTGCTGTAGCCATTCCCTGCCCTATACCGCCCCCTAAAGCTGCAACACTGATTGCTATAGAAGCTCCAAGAACAGTATAAACAAAATACCACACACTATCACCTTTTGCTTTTTCCGCAACCTGGGTTTCTCCTGCTTCTTTTCCTGAAGAGCCAAAAGCCATCAAAGAAAATCCAAGAACCATACATAAAACTAAAAATATACTTAAAAACTTTTTCATACTTCACCTCCTTTTAATAATCTATTTTTTATTAAGTCTTATGCATCCATAAAAGTTTTTATGCTTCTTCATGATGGGTCTTTACAGCACCCGCGACGTAAATCATAGCAAGCATTGTAAAAACACCTGCCTGTATCAAACTAACAAGTGTTCCAAGAACAATAATTAGAGGTCTTAATATAAAAGGAACAACTGTTAAACTCTTCTGTATTATATTTGTTGATGGAAAAAATATTAAAATGAGCATGATAAGAACGCTTAATAAAATTTCCTTTGCTAAAATATTACCAAAAAGACGAAAAGAAAGAGAAAGCGGTCTCGCAAGTTCGCTAATTATTTCTATAAAAAACATAAATGGTTTAACCCAGCCGGGGATTCCTTCACCTGCAAAATGTTTAAAATAATTTATAACACCTTTTTTCTTTATACCAACATAATGTTCATAAAAAAATACAATAAGTGCAAGTCCTACTGTTACGCTTAATTTACTCGTAGGAGAAAACAAACCTGGTATTAATCCCATAATATTTCCAATCAAGATATAAAAAAAGAAAAGGATAAACAATGGATAAAAGGAAGACGCCTCATGACCAATAATATCATCAGCAAGGTCGCAGATAAATTTGGTGGCATATTCAACAAGATTCTGAACTTTGCCTGGTTTTATTTTTATATTAACACAGCCAAGCGTTACTATTATAAAAACAATCAAGTAATCAATCAACATCATTACTATTGTTGGATTTATAAAATGTATTTCTATTGATTCTCTCATTACTTTAATTCTCCTTTTTAGCCAGTAATAAATTTTCAATTATAACTGGAACTAAACTTAAAGTAAAGCCAACTAAAAAATAGATAAAATTAATAAAAAATCTGTTAACTATCAATAAATAAATAAAAAGAGCAATTGCAATTATTTTAATAATATAAATCAAAATAGTCAAAACAATTTTTAAAATTTTTGACTTTATTTTATTACTGTCAAATAAAATTTTTACATTTGTAACTATTAATAAAAAATTAAGGATACCTGTTATAAAACCAAGAAAAGCACTTTCCGAGTTTCTTCTATCAATAAAAAAAAATATTAAAAGAGCAAAAAAAAATATTAAACAAATTATAAAAAATCTTTTATAATTTATCACTGTTTTTTTATTGTTTCTTTAAATATTTTTATAAAACCTGCAATAATACCAAACAATAGTAAACCTATGGTAAATAAAGGTTTTAAGCCAGTTATTTTATCCAGCCATATTCCTAAAAAAAGTCCAGTAAAAGTTGATAGAACAAGTGTAAATCCGAGAGAACCTAAAGTTCCAATCGCTTTTAACATTTCAGAATTATTTTTATCCATTTATAACTTTTTTATTTTGAAAACCTTTCTTTATATAAAACATCGTTTCAAAGAATGAACAAAAAAATTAATCTTTATAATTCGCAAAATCAGAAGGTTTAATATTTTTCAAAAATTCTTTAAACTCTTGCATTTCTTTTTCATATTTATCTTTATCCATAATTGTTGCTTCTAAAATAACATTTTCAGTAACAAATATAGGAGCATCAACGCGTAATGCAACTGCAATTGCATCAGATGGTCTGGAATCAATCTCAAATTCTTTTTCATTTAATAATAAATGTATTTTTGCAAAAAAAGTATTATTTTCTATCTTGTATATAACAATTCTATCAACTTCAGCATTTAAAGTTTCTAAAATCAATTTTATTAAATCGTGAGTCATTGGCCTTGGCACTTTTATATGTTCTAATGCAATTAAAATCGCATCTGCTTCATAAATTCCAATCCAGATTGGAAGAAATCTTTTTTCTTCCATATCTGTAAGTATAACAACTGGAAGTTTTGATTCGTTATCTATCGCTAATCCATTTACCTTCATCTCAATCATTTATTTCACCTTTAATAATTTATTTTATATTATAATACTATATACAATTCAATTTGACAAGAAAAATTATAATAGTTTAGCCACTGGTAGAACAAAATTGGTCCATAAATAAATTTTTTCACTTTGTTATTTTAAAGTCTGGCGAACGACTCCCTTTATCTTCTATTCCCCCGTTAACTTTCGCCTGACAAAGCAATCTTGCTTTTACTACCGATCGCCTTTTAGTGTTGTCTTCTTTCGTTTTTTAACTGCCAGATTGCTTCGTCAGCCTCATACGCCCTTTATTTTTCTCTCTACACTTCTCTTTCGGCTTCCTCGCAATGACATCTTCAAGAGTCTTCTACTATATGAACTTTAATAAGTTACTTCTGGTGGCTGAACTATTACAACTAAATTGCAGTTGTAATAAAAATTTTTATTTATGCTCTTTAAAAACTCTGTAAAAACAGTAAACACATAAACTTAAAATAGTTCCCCATGCAAGTATAAGCATAATATAACCACTAAATTTCATAATTATACTCCTTTAACTTTATTGGTAATATTAAAAGTTAGTAATAATTGATCCGCTGTTTAAACCAAATTGTAACAATTTAGCCACTGGTAAAACAAAATTGATCAATAAATTTTTTCTGTTGTCATTTTAAAGTCAGGCAAATGATAAACTTTGTCTTCTATTCTACCTTAATTTTGCCTGACAGAGCAATCTTGATTTTATTTCCGTATGCTTTCTCTCTCATTATTCTCTTCCGCTTTCCAACTGCAGGATTGCTTCGTTAATCCTCTGTTATCCTTATTTCCCTTTCTCATCTCCTTTTTCGGTTTCCTAAGAATGACGCTTCCAAGAGTTTTTCTACCAATATCTAAACTTTTACATGTTGACTTTAAGTGGCTATCTATTATTCATCCTTTTAACATTTTCTTTTATTAAACCTTTTTTATTCCATGCTATTTTAACTAAAATTGCAAGTATTATAAAAAACAAAATCAACATTATTCTAATTCCTATTATTACACCTTGATTTTCAGTCGGGACATTTTTCATTATTATTATACCCCACCATTCTTTTATAAACCAGAAAGCAAGTATAGCAAATAAAAATAAAGGTGTTATATATTTCATTATAAATTTATAAAAACCTGGAACTTTCATCTGGGCGCCATGATGTATTTCTTCCCAGGCTTTATCAATTCCAAATATCCAGGCAAATAATATTGTTTCAATTAAGGCAAAAAATACAAGACAAAAATTAGCAGCCCAGAAATCAAGTTCATCTATTGCGCCCTGCTTCATAAAAAATATCGCTGGCTGACATAAAATAAAAGTTATAACACCAACTATCAAAACTGTCTTTTTCCTGCTTAAATTAAATTCATCTTCAAAAAAAGCAATTGCTGGCTGTAAAAGAGAAATAGAAGAAGTAATACCTGCTAAAAAAAGCAACAAAAACCAGAAAAAAGCAAAAATTTCTCCCAGTGGTATCTTACCAAATATAAGCGGCATTGTCATTAACCCAAGCCCAAAGGTTCCTTCCTGGGTTATCTTTACTATCTGTTCTGGTCCAAAAAATGCAAATGCAACAGGTATAACTATACTGCCTCCTAAAATTATTTCTACAAATTCATTTGTTGAAGCAGAAGTTAACCCTGATAAAACTACATCATCTTCTTTTTTTAAATAACTTGCATAAGTCAAAATAACTCCAATTCCTACACTTAAGGTAAAAAGAATCTGTCCAACAGCAGATAGCCAGACCTTTGGATCTCCTAATTTTGAAAAATCAGGATTCCATAAAAAACCAAAACCATTATTAATATTCCATGCAGTTTTAGAAGGATCCGGCGTTCCAAGAGTAATTACCCTTAACATCAAAATAATACCAAGTATTAAAAGCATTGGCACTGCAATTTTTGATACTTTTTCAATACCTGTTCTTATACCAAAATAAATTATTATAAAATTTAATGCAAAAGTTATTAAAAAGAAAAAATAAGCAATACCAATTCCGTTAAAGTATTTGTTATTTTCAATATTTACATAACCAAAGAAAAAATCCTTTACTTCCCCTGCTTTTACAGCAGAAACGTATTTTTCCGATAAAGAAAAAAATGTATAACCAAGTAACCAGGATTCAATATATGTATAATAAATAAAAATAATAATAGGTCCAAAAATACCTATCACACCAAAATATTTAATAAATCTTGATTTTTTTACCATTGAATGAAAAATACCAGGCGCTGTGCCGTGACCAAATCCTCCACCATATCTTCCCACGGTCCATTCAATCCACATAAGCGGAATTCCAACTAAAAATAGAGCAACAAAATAAGGTATTAAAAATGCGCCTCCACCGTTTAATACTGCCTGAACAGGAAAACGCAAAAAATTGCCAAGTCCGATTGCAGAACCTGCAACAGCTAAAATTATACCAATTTTGGTGCCCCATGTCTGCCGCGAACCTTTTTTTATATACCTATGAATACTCATCAACAATCCTCCTTTTAAAATTTGGGTTATTTTAAATAAAAATATTTAAATTGTAAACGAATTTTTTTAAATTAAAAATTTTAATATATAAAAATTTTTTTTAATTATTAATCAGGAATCTTGTATACTTCATTCATAAATTGGCATATGCAATATTTCTTAAATAAACTGTAACAGTTTAGCCACTGGTAGAATAAAATTAGTCTATAAATAAATTTTTGTTTTGTCATTTAAAAGTCAGGCGAATGATAACTTCTGCCTTCTATTCCCTCGTTTAATGAGCCTAACAAAGCAATCTTGCTTTTATTACCGATCGCCTTTTCGCCTTGTTTTCTTACTCTTTTAACTGCCAGATTGCTTCGTCTGGCTTATATACCCTTATTTTTCTACCTTTACATATCTTTCGGCTTCCTCGCAATAACAAGGTCAAGTATTTACTTACCAGTAGCCACACTTTTTCAAGTTCACTTCTGGTGGCTGAACTATTACAATAAACTGCTCACCTTATATTCACATTTTTAGCATCCCACCCTTTTATAAAGGAATATTTTTTTATAATTAAAAATTGTTTTCATCCGTCAACCGACATTAAAAACCGACAACTGACATCTGACATTCAGCAAATTTTTTCAATTGACACTTGAAATCTCTACCAATCTGACATCCATTATGATTTTTTAAATTTTCACTCGTAAAGCAATTATATTAATAACTTCCTTCATACCTCATAACCGATATTTTATTTTCATACATACTATCCTGATATGCGACATAAGGTATACCATTGTAAATAAAATATGATATATGATTTGCTTCCCCTTCTGATACTCCAACACCAAAAAATTCCCATGAGGTCCCATTATATTTTACAGTAGAAAATTTATTTTCATGAGTTAAATCTTTATAAGCCACTGATGGTTTGCCATCATAAACAAAAATCGCTATATCTTGAACCTGACCATCTGTAATCCCCTGCCCTAAATAAACCCAATTCCCATCAAATTTTGCTAGCGTTAATTTATTAGATAAATTCTCAGCAGCAAAAGCAAGATAAGGAGTGCCACCATAGACAAATAGAGATGTATAATTTACTTTTCCATCTGTAAATCCTTTACTACCTATTTCCATCCATCCTGCTCCACTGTTATGCATAACTGTTGCTTTAAAATCTAAAGTCCAATCCTGATATGAAAAATATGGAATATCATAATAAAGGAAAAATGAAAAATCTGAAATTTGTCCATCTGAAAAACCGGGTGAACCTGAATACTGCCAGTTGCCATCATAAACCATCACAGACGCTTTAGAAGAACCATCCTTAAATCCAACATAAATCTTATCAGCATAAATAAATATTTTTGGATTATAAGCAGCATCATTTGTAATACCCTGGGCACCTATATAAATCCAATTTGCCCCATCATATTTCATTACACTTAATTTATTTGAACAGGCAAAATCTCTGAATGCAATATATGGTTGATTGGCATAAACAAATAAACTCGGTTCATAGGCAATGTCAGAAGTAAAAGCAGGATTTCCTATATTTTCCCAGTTTGTTCCGTTAAATTTTTTCACCGTTGCTTTACCGGCATTTTTTAAATCTGTATATACTATAAATGGTATGCCGTTATAAATATAAATGGATGGTTTTTCTGCTGTCCCCTCAGAAATGCCTGGGGCTCCGACATAAGCCCAGTGCGGAGTTGGGGTAAATGTAAAAGTTAAAGTTGATGTTACTGTCTGAGTTATTGTTTCTGTCACAGTTTCTGTAACTGTTGCTGATATTGTAAATGTCGGACTTATTGTAAATGTATCAGATATTGTAAAAGTTGGTGTTATGGTATGAGTTTCAGTTATTGTAGGCGTTATTGTAAAAGTATTTGTTTCAGTAATAGTAGGAGTTATAGTTCCTGTTGGCGGTATTATAATAATAGTGGGAAGAATATGCAACCTGTATGTTTCATCTCCAGAAGGATTACTTTTAACCATAATTTCTATATTTCCATTTCCTGTCACAAATGCACCAGGTCCATCAAACGCTTTATATCCATAATAAATATTTATCTGTCCTGTTAAAGCAGGTAAACCTTTAACATTTATTATCATATCCTGGCCATCTGCTGATGTTCCTATCCATTCATTACCTGTTGTTGTTACATAAAAATAACCGGCATTATTTATCTGGGTACTTGGTGGAGAAAATCCAGGTGGTAATGTTATTCGTAAAGTTCCGTATTGCAACCCTGCTGCCCAGGTAGTCGGACCCGCAGTATAAATAAAGTGCATTGTATTTCCAGATGTTCCATCAACATAAATATAAGGAATAACTTCTATTGTGCCTTCTCCCATTATTGGCGTTATTGTTGGTGTTATGGTAGGCGTTGCAGGAACAATATAAATTTGTGGGCTATTTTCTATTTCCTGTGTATCAGTTCCATCTTCGTCAACTTCTGTAATTATTATTATATTCCCACTCCCATCTACAAAAGCGCCAGGTCCAAAACTTTTATCCCCATAATTTACTATTATTTTTCCTGTATGGGGTTCAAGGTTGCGAACTCCTATAATTATATCATTCCCCTGCACCCATTGCCCGTATAAAGAACCATTTTCAACTGATACACTAAAATAACCTGCATCCTGAGGATCTAAACTCGGTGGACTCCAGTTAACAGGTATTTTAATTTTTAATACTCCATAAGAAGGAGAAGAAGCCCACATAATATCTCCATTTGTATAAGTTATTGTTATTGTATTTCCTCCTGTCTTACCATAAACTAATGTTGGTGAAATCTCGGCGCCACCATGATAGACAGCAGGAGTTTCAGTAATGGTAAAAGTCGGATAGAAAGTCAAAGTATCTGTAAAAGTCAATGCAATAGTTAATGTTCCAGTATCAGTAGAGGTCAAGGTCTTTGTTGGTGTAAAAGTTTCAGTTGATGTGTAATTTTGTGTTTGGGTTTCTGTAAATGTTTCTGTTCTGGTAAAAGTTTGTGTTTCTGAATACGTTGCTGTTGCTGTATAAGTTAAAGTATAAGTAAATGTATTTAATGGCGTTGTAAAAGTTTCTGTATAAGTAAAAGTATTTGTTTCAGTATAAGTTAAAGTAAATGTTCCTGTTGCTGTCTCTGTTAATGTTTTTGTTTTTGTTTCTGTACTTGTAAATGTGTCTGTAAAAATTGGTGTTAATGTAATCGTTGAAGAGTTTGTTGGATTTATTATTTCTTCTGGTGTTTTGGGGTTTTCAGGAGCAGAAGGGGGTCTTTTCCTGCAATCTAAAAAAAATAAAAGAATTAAAATTATAAATAAAAATAAGAATTTTTTCATTTCATCCTCAGTTAAAAAATTTGTAATAGTTTAGCTACCGGTAGA